>NZ_JBEXZD010000134.1:0-21277 GCF_040628575.1 Streptomyces sp. NPDC006393 | reverse complement strand
CCTTCCGAACCCTTCCGAACCCTTCCGAACCCCTCCGCGCCCCTCCGGACCCGCCGTTCCATAAACGGAACGTTCTGTTTGTGGAACACTAGAGAGGAGGACGGAGACCCGTCAACCACGGCGACGACAGCGGGAGCGCGATCCGGCGATGGGGCTGAACGACGAGGTGGGGCGCAGGCTCCGGGAGCTGCGCACGGCCCGGGGCCTGTCGCTCTCGGAGCTGGCACGACGCTCCGGCGTGGGCAAGGGCACGCTCTCGGAGCTGGAGAGCGGCACGCGCAACCCCACCCTCGAGACCCTCTACGCCCTGACCACCGCGCTCAACCGGCCGCTCAGCGCGGTCCTCAGCGACGACCCGCTGCCACACGCCGACCAGCACGAGGGCGCCGTCTCCGGCAGCGCGGTCACGGCGGTCCTGATCGAGCGGCACGAGGACGCGGACGCCGCCACGGACGTCTTCCGGATCACCATCGCCGCCGGCGCCACACAGGAGTCGGCGGCGCACGTCGCGGGTACGACGGAGAGCCTGATGATCCTGAGCGGCACGGCCGTCGTGGGAGTCCTGGACGCGCCGCGCAGCGTCGGGCCGGGCATGTCGGTGAGCTGGCCGGCCGACACCGCCCATCTCTACAGCGCCCCGCACGGCGACGTGCACGGCATCCTCTTCGTGCGCTACCCGGCCGCCGCCCTCTGACGCAGGCTCAGCTCCGGCAGCACCGCCGAGCCGAGGCACAGCCCGGCTTCCGTCAACGGGTGCTGCACCTCCCGGCCTGCCGACCGGCCCGCCGGACACAGCGGACGGAGTGGCCGCGAACGAGTGACGGCGGAGCAAGTGGCAGCGAACGAGTGGCAGCGAACGAGTGGCAGCGGACGAAGCGCAGCGGACGCGAGCGGTCGGTCCGCCGTGACGCCTGATCAGGTAGCGTGCACAGCCATGGGTGAGCTGATACTGATCAGGCACGGCCAGACCGAATGGAGCCTGTCGGGTCGGCACGCCGGCCGCACGGACGTTCCGTTGACCGAGGCGGGTGAGGCCGCGGCCAAGGCGCTCGCTCCCCGGCTGGCCGGGCGCCCGCTGGCCGGCGTGTTCAGCAGCCCGCTGAGCCGATCCCTGCGCACCGCCGAACTGGCGGGCCTGACCGGCGTCAGGCCCGATCCCGACCTGGTGGAGTGGGACTACGGCGGCTATGAGGGCCTGACCGCGGAACAGATCCGTCGGACGCGGCCGGGCTGGGACCTGTGGCGCGACGGCGTTGTCCCGGGCGACACCGACCATCCCGGCGAGCGCCTCGAGCAGGTGGCCGCGAGGACGGACGCGGTGCTGGACAGGATCCGGCCGCTGTTGAGCGACGGCGACGTGGCCGTCGTCGCCCACGGCCATCTGGGACGAGTGCTCACGGTGCGCTGGCTGGGCCTGGACGCGTCGGCCGCCCGACTCCTCGGCCACCCGCATCCGGGGACCCTCGGCTTCCTGTCGGCCGAGGACGGGCAGCCCTTCATCTCCGCCTGGAACGTTCCCTAGCGGCGAGGCCCTGGGCGGCGACGAGGACGAACTCCTCATCCATACGATCCTCCCCTGGCGGATCTGATTCTCTTCGATCTGGACGGCAGCTGCGGGACCTCCCCGACCACCTGAAGCCCGTCGATCACCCGCCGGCGATCCCGCCGTCGGCCACGACGCCCGTCACGCGGGCACCGGGCACGGCGAGCGCACAGTCGGCGAATGAACCAGGATGACCCCCATGGCAGTCGAAAGTGTCTTGTATCCGAGCCTGATCGTCCCGATCGGACACGTCGAGCCTGTACCGCGTCGGATCCGCGGAATGATCGGCGGGCGCGTCGTCTTCGACACGCGCCGTGCCCTGTACGTGTGGGAGTGGCCGGCCTACCCGCAGTTCAGCATCCCGGTCGAGGACCTGGTCGACGGCGTGCTGCGCGACGAGGGCCACACGGAGCAACGGGGTGCCGGTCCCGCACGCCGGCACACCCTGGAGGTCGGCTCCGAGGTGCGTGCGGGCGCGGCATGGGTCTGGAGCGAGGGCGCCCCGGGACCTGTTCGGAACACCGTGCGCTTCGAGTGGGACGCGCTGGACTCCTGGTTCGAGGAGGACGAGCCGGTCTTCGTCCACCCGAGGAGCCCGTACACCCGCGTGGACGCCCTGCGGTCCTCCAGTGCCGTCCGGGTGGAACTGGACGGGGTCGTACTGGCGGAGGCGCCCCATTGCGTGAAGCTGTTCGAGACAGGTCTGCCGACCCGCTACTACCTTGACCGCACCTACGTCGACCGGACCCGGCTGCGGCACTCGGACACGGTGACCCGATGCCCGTACAAGGGGACGACGAGCGGCTACTGGTCGTTCGACGGCGCCACCGCCTCCCATGAGGACATCGCCTGGACGTACGACTTCCCGACCCCGCAGGCCCACCACATCGCCGGTCTGATCGCGTTCTACAACGAGCACGTCGATCTGTACGTCGACGGCGCCTTGCTGCCGGGGCCCGCCGACCCCACCGGCGCGGCCTCCCGGTAGCACGGCGCCGCGCCGCCCCCTTCCTCATCGCCGAGAGCATCAGCGGGCGTTGCCCGGCCCGTCCGCGGCTCGATCCCAGCGCGGTCAGGAGAGTTCGAGCCCTCCGTCGACCGTCAGGATCTGTCCCGTGACGTGTGTGCCCCGTGGATCGGCGATGCGCAGGATCCAGTCCGCCACCTCTCCGGGGTCGCCGATGCGGCCGGTCGGGGTGCGCTCGCGCTCGTGGCCGCGCACCTCCCTCACGGCGTCCTCCGGCAGCCCCGCCGCGGCCAGTACGCCGGTCTCGGTGGGACCCGGGGCGACGGCGTTGACGCGCACCCCCTCGGGCGCGAGCTCCAGGGCCCAGCTGCGGGTCAGTTGCTCCAGCGCGCTCTTCGTGGCGGCGTAGTGGGCGCCGCCGGCCAGGGGGCGGTGACCGTAGGTGCTCGAGACGTTGACGATGGAACCGCCTGTGGCGCGCAGGTGGGGCAGCGCGGCGTGCGCGAGCAGGCTGGGCGCCGTCACATTCAGCTCGAACAGCCGGTTGATCACGGTGCGGTCCGTCTCCGCCAGCGGCATCAGGGCGGCGGCCCCGGCGTTGTTCACCAGGAGGTCGAGCCGCCCCCATCGCTCCACCGCGGTGGCGACGATCTTCGCGGCGGCGCCCTCCTCGCGGACATCGGACGGCAGGACAGCGATGCCGGAGTGGGCGCGGGCGGTCTCCTCCAGAGGCTGCCGCCTGCGCCCCACACCGAGGACGCGGGCCCCCGACGCCGCGAGGGCGATCGCGGTGGCCCTGCCGATGCCCGATCCTGCGCCGGTGACGATGGCGACGCGGTCGGAAAAGTCCATGACGTGAACTCCTCGCGTGGTACGGATACGACGTACTGACCGGGATGACCTCGGGCCTGTGACAGGACCCGAGGCGTGACCCGCGTCACCCGCGAGGAGCACGGTCACGAGGGGCGCGGCGAACCCCGCTCTCACGGGGCGGCCTTCGCCAGGTCGACGGTGTCGTAGATCGGGAAGACGTGATGCAGGCCCGTGATGGCGAAGATCCGCCGGATGCCGGGATGGCTGATGGCCAGTCTCAGCTCTCCGCCGTGGGGCGCGATGTGGTTCCGGATGCCGACGAGCGCGCCCAGGCCCGTGGAGTCCATGAACTGCACACCGAGCAGGTCGAGGATCAGACGGTGGTGGCCTGTGCGGATCCGGTCGAAGACGTGTTCGCGGATCTGTGGTGCGGTGTACATGTCCGCCTCGCCGTGGATCTCCACGATGGTCCAGTCGTTCTCTTCGCGGTGGCTGATCTCGAATTCGTGCCGCATGACCGGACCAACCGGAATGCCTTGGGGAGAGGTTGCGGCCTACCAGGGCCGCACATTCGTTCCGCATATGCACGAACGAATGGCCAAAGGATCATCAAGGTGCGAACGCCTGGCCAACGGTTCACCCGTGGGGTGGAGCGACAGCGGCGCCCCATGAAGGTACGTTTCACCACCTCGATTCCTACGCCCCCCTCGGTCGGGAGTCGAGGCCCGCGGCTCCGCCCCCTTGTACGCAGCCCGTACAACCCCCAGGGCGGCGGAGCCGCACCCACCACACGGCCGGAGACCGGTGTGTCGGCCGATGTGGCGAGCAGGGGCGGGCTGCCTGCCACAGGGGGAACGCGGCTCGCCCCTGCTCTCCCGGAAAGCCGTGCGCGCCGATAGGAACTCCCTGTAGCAGCTCTGGCGGCACGTCACCGGGCACCGACGCCGCCCGAACGCGCCGCCGGTGCTCAGGACAGGGGCTTCTGGAACCAGGCCACGTCCCAGAACCTCCCGAACTTCCGCCCGACTTGTTCGTAGACGCCCACGGGCCGGAAGCCGAAGCGTTCGTGGAGGCGCTGCGACGCTTCGTTGGGCATGGTGATTCCGGCGAGCGCCCTGTGAACGTCTTCGTGCTCCAGCGCGTCGAAGAGCGCGGTGTACAGCAGGCTGCCGATGCCACGGCCCACGTGCTCGGGCGCCACGTAGACGCTGGTCTCCACGGAGGTCGCGTAGGCCTGCTTCGGGCGGAACGCGCTGCTGGTCGCGTAGCCGAGGAGCTTTCCGCTCTCTTCGGCGACGAGGAGCCGGTGTGGACCAGAGCCGGGATGGGCCTCCAGCCACGGCCGGCGCTGGTCCACGGTGAGCGGCTCGATGTCGAAGGTGATCGGTGTCTCGGTGACGTAGTGGTTGTAGATCCGGGTCAGTTCGCCGAGGTCGTCCTCGGTGCCGGGCCGGATCCTTGCCCCCGGGTCAGCGCTGTGTCCGTTCACGTTCGTATGCACGGGTACGACGGTACGCGGCGATGGTTACATCGTTGTTTCCTCCGGGCCGTGACCGGCCTGTGGGCCGTGACCGGACCGTCCATGGCCGGTCCGGTCGTGACCGCCTCGGCCGCCCGTCAGGCGGGATTGTCCCCGTGGGTGAGCGTCTCCCAGGCCACGAACAGGGCGTTGGTGCCGGCCGGCCGGTTCTGCTGGGTCAGGGCCTGGGTGTTGGTCATGGCGATGCCCAGCCGGTTGTGGAGGGCGTTGTAGCCGACCTCGGTGACCGGGCCGAGGCCGCGGTTGACCGAACCGCCGCACAGCCAGCTCGGCACGGAGGCGCCGAGCTCGTACTTGGACTGGAAGCCCAGGGCCTGTCGCAGCCGCTCGCCGACGTCGGTGCCGTACAGGTCCTGGCCCTGGATCCTGCTGGTCTCGGCGACGTGCGAGATGGCGGAGATGCCGTACCCGGTGTGGGTGAAGTCGCGGCACGTCTCCTGGGTGAGTCCGGTGACGAAGGTGGACTGGCCCTGCCAGTAGGAGACGATCTTGTCCCTGGTGTTCAGGTTCTGGCTCGGCACGGTCTTGGGCAGGTCTCCGTCGGAGGCCAGGTAGACGTACGCGGCGGTGCGGGTGCGGAACTTGGCCATGGCCGTGTCGTACGACGCCTTGTCCTCCAGGAAGACGGAGATGCCGACGGCGGCCTCCATCATCGAGAGCTCCCAGTTGCCGTTGGAGTTGGAACCCTTGATGACCACCGGCAGATAGACGTCGCGCAGCATGGTGGCGAAGCGGCCGGCGTTCGGCCAGCCGCCGGTGTAGGTGTACTTGATGATCTCGGCGGCCTTGGGCCAGGAGGAGCCGGCCCAGCCGGTCTGCAGCGGCGCGTTGCTGTTGGTGTGGCTCCGGATCACGGCCGACCAGGCGTCCATGATCTCGATGGCCTTCTGGGCGTAGCGCGCGTCGCGGGTGATGTACCAGGCGAGCGCGTCCGTGTAGGCGGCGATGGCGTCCTGGCGTTCGTCGGTGCAGCCGTAGTTCGGGTTCGAGTACGAGCCGCACTCCACGGTCGCCCAGGGCTTCGGCGTGCGGCTGAGACTGGCGTAGGAGCTGGCCGCCATCTGGTCGTAGGCGCCCTTCCAGGGCTGGACCCCGGCCAGCACCTTGCCGCGGGCGAAGTCCAGTTGGGCCCGGGACACGGTCACGCCCGGGTGGACGAACGTGGTGGGTGCGGCCTCGGCCCGTGGGGCCCTCGGCAGGAGCAGGCCGCCGGTCAGGACGGCGACCAGCGCGAGGAGAAGTGCGGCTCGGGATCCGCGGCGCGAGTGTGGGGGAGCGGCAGGCATACGACGGCCATCCGTTCTTGTATGTGAACGATGTGTGAGGGGTTGAACGCGTGTGCTCGCCGTGACCATAGGTACGAACTAATGGACCGTCAAGAGGTGGCAGCGGGGGATGTCAAAGTGCTGGTCAGCAGGCGCTGTTGCGGGGGAGGATGGCCACCATGACGGACGAAGGCCTCTCCATCGACCCCACCAAGCCGAGCATCGCGCGCGTCTACGACTACCTGCTCGGCGGCAAGGACAACTACGCCGTGGACCGGGAGATCGGCGACGTGTTCAAACGCGACCTCCCCGGCTCGGTGGCCATCGCCTTCGCCAACCGCGCGGCCCTGACCAGGGCGGTCGGGGAGATCGTGACCACCACCGACGTACGGCAGTTCATCGACCTGGGCAGTGGTCTGCCGACGGCCGACAACGTCCACCAGGTCGCGCAGCGGCACGCTCCGGAGTCGAGGGTCGTGTACGTCGACACCGACCCCCAAGTGCTGGTCCACGGCCGCGCGCTGTTGGAGGAGAACGACCGGACCCGGGTCGTCGCGGCCGACGTACGCAAGCCCGACGACATCCGCACCCACCCGGACACCGTGGAGCTGATCGACTTCGATCGCCCCGTCGCCGTCATCTTCAGCGCCATCCTTCACCACGTCAACGACGAGGAGGACCCGGCCGCGATCGTCCGTTACTGGCGCGAACAGGTCGCCTCGGGCAGCTACTTCTTCGTCAGCCACTTCCGTTCCGGCAACAACCCGGAAACCGTGGAGGCCGAGGGAGTCCTCCAGCAGACCTTCGGCCGCGGCCGCTGGCGCACCGACGCGGAGATCGAATCCCTGCTGGACGGCCTGGAGATCCTCGACCCCGGAATCGTCCCCGCGTCCCTGTGGCGCCCGGAGACCGTGGACAACCGGTGGAACAGCGACGGCGAACGAGAACTCACCGTCTGGGAGCGCCTCATCGCCGCCGGATTGGCCCGGAAGGCGTAGCCGGTACGACGGGGACCTCGCCCACGCGCACTGCGCCTCGACCATGTGGAGTGGCCACACACGTCTGACGTCACGCGCATGGGTCGATCACATGTCGGATCCGGTCGTCGGGCCGTATCGTGCGCGGCACGCGACCGGACGATCGCAGCCCGGTGCGCGACGAGATGAGGAGTCGCCGAACATGACGCGTCACGCCGAGGCCCCTCGCCACGAGGCCCCGCCGGAGACTGATCCGTACGAGGAACTGACGGTACCCGTCAGCGGCGGCGAACTCGCCGTGCTGCGCTGGCCGGCGGCCGAACCGGGCGCTCCCGTCGTACTCGCGGTGCACGGCATCACCGCCAACGCGCTCTCCTGGGCGAGGGTCGCCCACCACCTCGCGGGCCGGGCCACCATGATCGCGCCCGATCTGCGGGGCCGGGGCGGCAGCCGGTCGCTGCCCGGACCGTACGGCATCGCCGCCCACGCCGCGGACATGGCCGCGATCGCCGACGCGTTCGGGCTGCGGGAGGCGGTGCTCGCCGGCCACTCGATGGGCGCCTTCGTCGGCGCGTTCACCGGCGTGCACCATCCCGCGGGGTTCGGCTCGCTCGTCCTCGTCGACGGCGGGCTCGGCTTCCCCGCGCCGACCCACCTGGACCCGGACGCGCTGCTGGACGCCGTCATCGGCCCGGCGATGCGCCGGCTGGCCATGACCTTCCCCGACCGGCAGGCGTACCGCGACTACTGGCGGGCTCATCCGGCCTTCGCCGACTCGTGGTCGGCGTGGGTGGACGCCTACATCCAACGCGACCTCGTCGGCACGGAGCCGCGACTGCGCTCGTCCTGCGTCCGCGACGCCGTACGCGAGGACGGCACGCAGGTGCTGTGCGATCCGGAGGTACTGGCCGCGCCGCGCCGACTGGAGCTTCCGGCCCGGCTGCTGTGGGCCGACCGGGGTCTCATGGACGAGCCCCAGGGGCTGTACGACGAGCGGCGGCTGGCCGCCGCGGGCCTCGACCCCGCCCGGCTGGCCACGCACCGGGTCGCCGACGTCAACCACTACACCGTGCTCGTCGGCGACGACGGCGCGCGCACGGTGGCCGGCCATCTGCTCGACGCGGCGGGCGTGAGCGACGGCGTGTCCGGTACACGTGGCTGACCGGGTGGACGCCGGCCCGTACGCGGGCTTCCGTGTGGTGCAGTCGTTTCCGGATGCAGGGGAGTGAACTATGCGGGTTCCGATGACGGTCGCGGACTTCCTCGAGCGGGCCGAGCTGGGTTTCGCCGCCGACACCGGCGTGGTGGACGAGCCGGATCAGCCCGGCGTGCCGGTACCGGAGTCGACGTACGGGCGGCTGGGCGAGCGGGTGCGCGCCTGGCAGGCCGGCCTGGACGCGCTGGGCGTCGGTGAGGGCGAGCGGGTGGCGGTGGTCGGCCACAACTCCGCACGGCTGCTGGAACTGCTGTTCGCGGTGCCGATGAGCGGGCGGATCTGCGTACCGGTCAACTTCCGTCTGGGACCCGATGAGGTCGACTACGTGGTGCGGCAGAGCGGCGCGTCGGTGCTCCTCGTCGACCCCGAACTGGACGAGGCGCTGTCCGGGGTCAAGGCGCGCCACCGTTTCGTGCTCGGCGAGCAGACCGAGTCCGAACTGATGCGGTTCGGCGTCGCCCCCCGCCCGTGGTCCCGCCCGGACGAGGACGCCACCGCGACGATCAACTACACGTCAGGGACCACCGCCCGCCCGAAGGGGGTGCAGCTGACCCACCGCAACATCTGGGTGAACGGCATGACCTTCGGGCTGCACACCCGGGCGTGGGAGCGCGACGTCTACCTGCACACCCTGCCGATGTTCCACTGCAACGGCTGGGGCATGCCGTACGTGATGGCCGGCCTCGGTGTGAAGCAGGTGGTCCTGCGCAAGGTCGACGGCGCCGAGATCCTGCGCCGGGTCGACCGGCACGGCGTGACGCTCATGTGCGGGGCGCCGGCGGTGTGGAAGGCGGTGCTGGACGCGGCGGCGTCCTGGGAGGGAGAGATCCCCGGCCGTGACCGGGTGCGGATCGTGTGCGCGGGAGCCCCGCCGCCGAGCACGCTCATCCAGCGGGTGGGCGAGGAGCTCGGCTGGGAGTTCACACAGATCTACGGCCTGACCGAGACGTCCCCGCTGCTCACGTTCAACCGGTCCAGGCCCGCCGACGCGTCGCTTCCCGCGGACGAGCGGGCGCGCAAGCTGTCCCGCGCGGGACTGCCCGCCCTGGGAGTCAGGCTGAAGGTATCCGAGACGGGCGAGGTACTGGCCCGGTCGAACGTCGTGCTGGACGGCTACTGGGACAAGCCGGAGGAGACCGCGGCGGCCCTGGAGGGCGGATGGTTCCACACCGGCGACGGCGGCAGCGTCGACGCCTCCGACGGTCACCTGACGATCTCCGACCGGAAGAAGGACGTGATCATCACCGGCGGCGAGAACGTGTCGTCGATCGAGGTGGAGGACGTGATCTTCAGCCACCCGGCGGTCGCCGAGGTCGCCGTCATCGGGGTGCCGGACGAGAAGTGGGGCGAGACGGTCAAGGCCCTCGTGGTGCTCGCCGAGGAAGCCACGGCGACCGAGGCCGACATCATCGCCCACTGCAAGCAGCGCATGGCCGGCTACAAGGCGCCGACGAGTGTCGAGTTCCGCGACGCCATCCCCCGTACGGCCACCGGCAAGATCCAGAAGTTCAAGCTGCGTCGCCCGTACTGGTCCGGCCGGGACCGGAAGGTCAACTGACCACGGCCCTGCCGCGAGCGGTTCCGCCCAGGCGGGACCGCCGGCGGTGCGGTCACGCGGCGGCGCACAGGAGTCAGCGCGACGCCGGCGGAGACGCCGGCCGGCCGAGGGCGCCGTCGACACAGCCCGCCATCCAGTCCTCGGTGGTCCGCACTCCGTCCGTCTCGGCGTGCTCACCGCACTCCGACCTCGCCGCGCCGTCGTAGGCGGACGACGCGTTCACGGGGTTGCCGAGGTGTGTCGCCGGCAGCCCCTGGCCGTAGTGATAGCCCTTCTCGTACTGCTGGCCGGGACTGTCCGCGCATCCGGCCACCAGCAGCAGCGGGGCTGCCAGGAGTGCCGGCAGGTGTTTCCTCATCTGCCTTTGCGTCTCCACGAGTTCATCGATGGCGTGCGCCACGTGCGGATCCTAATGGGTGTCCTGGGCGTGAAAACCCTGTGGAAGCGGTGTCGGTGGGGCCGCTTATGCTGCACCGGACGATCACAGCGGACCAGGGGAGGGCGCGGCATGTTCGGCAAGCTGTTCGGCAAGGGCGGTGGGGGAAGACCGGCGGATCCGCACGCTCTTCCCGTCCCTCGCAGGCCCAAGAACGGTATGTACACGCTGCGCGCGCTCGGGGACACGCGGGTGCTGGCGCTGGTGGAAGCGGCCGGCGCCGGTGACTGGGAGGCGGTCAAGTCGGCGCTGGCCCCCTTCGACCTCGGCCGCGACCACCTCGTCCTGGGTGAGCTCGCCGACCTCGACGGCGTGCAGGCCTGGATCGGCCGGGCCGTCGAGGAGGACAAGGAACACCGGGCGACGGCCCTGCTGATATCCGGGGCGCGTCACATCAAATGGGGCTGGGAGGCACGTACCTCCGCGCGTGCCGTGCATGTCAAGCCGGAGCAGTGGCGGCTCTTCCACGAGCGGCTGCGCATCGCCGAGGAACAGCTGCTCGAAGCCGCCGAGTTGCGGCCGGAATGGGTCAGTCCGTGGCGTCGCCTCCTCACCTCCGGCCGTGGCATGTCGCTGGGCTCCGCCGTCAACGAGACCCGGCTCGACGCCGCCCTGCGCCGCGACCCGCCGGACCTGGAGACGCACATCGAGTGGGTGTCGCAGCTACAGCCCCGCTGGGGCGGAGAGCCGGGCCAGGCCCTGGCGTTCGCGCGTGAGGCGTTCGCCGGCGCGCCCGAGGGCCATCGGCTCGGCTGTGTGATCGCCATGGCGCACATCGAGGACTGGGTCGAGTCCGACCGTGACGACTGCCTCGCAACGCCCGAGATCCAGGACGAGCTGCTGGAGGCGGCCGAGCACAGCATCCTCCACCCCGCCTACGTGCGTCGCCCGGGCTGGCAGCACGACTTCAACATGTTCGCCATGGCCTTGTCGCTGGCCTGCGAGCGCATCGCGTTGCCGCGTGTCTTCCGGGAACTCCAGGGTGCCTACACCTCATGGCCCTGGAGCTACGTGGGGCAGCCGGAAAAGATGTACGCCCGCGCCCGGCGGAACGCCTGAGCCCGCCACCTCGCCCGTCCCCTTCCCACCACCCCACTCCGGACTGCCCGATGACTCTGCCCGACACCGCTGCGAACCAGACCGGCGCCGACCGCACCTTCCAGGTGGATCTGCGCGGCCTCGTCGATCTCCTCTCCCACCATCTCTACTCCAGCCCCCGCGTCTACCTGCGTGAACTGATGCAGAACGCGGTGGACGCGCTGACCGCCCGGCAGCGCCTCGAACCGGACGCTCCCGCCGACGCCTTCGGCGTCCGCCTGTACGCCGACGGTTCCGTCGTACGCGTCGAGGACGACGGCATCGGACTCACCGAGGCCGACGTGCACAGCTTCCTCGCCACGATCGGCCGGAGCAGCAAGCGCGCCGAGAAGATCGCCGAGCAGCGCGGCGACTTCATCGGCCAGTTCGGCATCGGGCTGCTCTCCTGCTTCCTGGTCGCGGACGAGATCCACGTCCTCAGCCGCACCGCCCGCACCCCTGACGCACCCGCCGTGGAGTGGCGGGGACGCGGCGACGGCAGCTACACCGTCCGCACCCTGCCCGCCTCCGCACGGCCCCGGCCCGGCACCACCGTCACCCTGACGCCGCGCGCCGACGCGGGGGAGTGGACCCGGCCGGCGCAGGTGCACGCGCTGGCCCGCCACTTCGGCTCCCTGCTGCGCCACCCGGTGACCTTCGACGACGGCACAGGCGGCCCCGGCGGCCCCGCTGGTTCCGGGGGCCCTAGCGTGTCCGTCAACCCCGAGCCCGCACCCTGGGCGCGCACGTACCCCACCCCCGGAGCCCGGTCCCGCGCGCTGGCCGCGTACGGCGAGGAGGTCTTCGGGTTCACGCCTCTGGACACCATCGAACTGGACCTGCCCGCCGTAGGCCTGAAGGGCATCGCGTGCGTGCTGCCCGAGTCGGTGCCCGCCGGGCGCCGCCACGGCCACCGCGTGCACGTCAAGGGCATGCTGCTGTCCGAGCAGGCCGAGGACATCCTGCCCGAATGGGCGTTCTTCGTCCGCTGCGTCGTCGACGCCGAGAGCCTGCGCCCGACCGCGTCCCGCGAGTCCCTGTACGAGGACGACACCCTCGCCGCCGTCCGGGACGCCCTCGCCGAGCGGCTGCGCGCCTGGATCGCCCGGGCCGCGGCCAGCGACCCGGACCTGCTGGGCCGCTTCCTCCAGGCCCACCACCTGGCCGTGAAGTCGCTCGCGGTGCACGACGACGAGATCCTGCGGATGCTGCTGCCCTGGCTGCCGTTCGAGACGACCGACGGGCACTGCACCCTCGACGAGTTCGCGCGCACCCACCGCACCGTGCTCGTGACGTCCAGCGTGGAGGAGTTCCGGCAGGTCGCGGCGATCGCCTCGGCCGCCGGGCTCGGCGTCGTCAACGGCGGCTACACCTACGACCGCGAACTGGTCCACCGGCTGCCGGAGATCAGGCCCGAGGCCACGGTCGCCGACCTCGACCCGGCGACCCTCACCGCCCACCTCGACCCCGTCGACCGCGAGACGGAGCTGGCCGCCGCGGCCTACCTCGCCCAGGCCCGGGACGCCCTCGCCGTCTTCGACTGCGACGTCGCGCTGCGCACCTTCCAGCCCGCCTCCGCGCCCGCCCTCCTCGTCGACAGCCGCGAGGCCCGGCACGAGCGCACCCGCTCCCAGCTCGCGCGTGAGCAGGAGGGCGGACTGTGGGGTGACATCCTCGGCGCCCTGCGCCAGGAGGTCCCGCGCGCCCAGCTGATCCTCAACCAGCTCAACCCGCTGGTCCGCACCGCCGTCGCCATCGACGAGCCCGAGCTGGCCCGCACCAGCGCCGAAGCCCTCTACGGGCAGGCCGCGATGCTGTCCCGGCGCCCGCTCAGGCCCGCCGAGTCGAGCCTGATCAACCGCTCCTTCCTCGATCTTCTCGCCCACGCCCTCCGCAAGGACAGCTGACGATGCCCACCGCACCCCATCCCCAGAGCACGGACGAGCTGTACCAGGCGCTCCAGGAGAACCAGCGGCGCCCCTACGGCCGCACCCGCACCGTCACCGCCGAGGAACTCGTCGACGCTGCCGAGCGGTTCGCGGAGCCCGTCCCCCTCGTCCGCACCCTCCTCGAACTCCAGGAGGCCTACACCTACGGCTCCGAACCCCGGAAGTCGCCGGTCGTCTTCGCCCGCCTGCTCACCCTCTTCGACGAGCAGCCCGACGTCTTCGACGAGCGCCTGCGCCACCTGCTGTTCTGGCGGTTCAAGTGGGTGTCGGGCGCCCTGCGCCAGCTGCCCGAGATGCCACTGGCCGGCCTGCGCCAGTGGCTGACGGAGATGCGCGACCGGTACGAGAAGGCCGGCCTCGGCCTCCAGCCGTACTACGGACAGGCGTACCAGCTCGCCGCCCATGTAGGTGAGGACACCGCCCTCGCCTACGAGCTGTGGGCGGGCCGCACCCGGCTCAGCGACTGCGAGGCCTGCGAGATCTGCGAGCGTGCCCGGTACCACCTCGCCGCGGGCGACGACGAACGCGCGCTGCGCGTCTGGGAGCCCGTCCTCGCCGGAAAGGAGTCCTGCCAGGAGGAGCCGGCCCGTTCGGTCTCGTACGCACTGTTGCCCCTGCTGCGCACCGGCCGCACCGACGACGCCCGCGAACTGCACCTCACCGGCTACCGCCTCGCCCGCCGCAACCCCTCCATGTCCGGGGAGGTAGGCCGGCACCTGGAGTTCTGCGCACTGACCGGCAACGAGGCACGCGGCCTGGAACTGCTCGCCGAGAACCGGATCCTGTTCGACGAGGTCGACTCGCCGCTGGACCAGCTCGACTTCCTCACCGGCGTCGAAGTCCTCCTGAAGCGCGTCGAGCACCTCGGCCACGGCGAGCTGCCCGCCGCCGGACACGCGGGCCGTACCTGGACGGTGGCCGGCCTGCGCGCCGAGGTGCGGGGCCGCGCCGACGACCTCGCCGCCCGCTTCGACGCCCGCAACGGAACCACCACCCACACCGACCGCCGCAGGGACCGCCTCGACCGCGCCCCGCTCCTGGACGCGCTGGAACTGACCCTGCGCACCCGCGGCCTCGACGATGTGGCCCAGGCCTCCCCGGCCGCCGCACCCGCAGCCGCCCGCCCGGCAACCGACGTCCCCGGATCGCTGCCCGAACTCATCGTCCGGGCCCGGACCTTGGACGAAGAGGGGCACCCGGACGCACGAGCCTGCTGGGCGCGGCTGCGTACCCTCGTCGCCGCCCCCGACTACACCCATCCCGATGACCCGGCCGTGGGCCCGCTCGTCCGGCTGCGCGCGGACCTGCTGACCGAGGAGGGGAACCGGGCGGGCGAGAAGGACGAGTTCACCGACTCCGCCGCCCTCCACGAGGAGGCCGCGGCCCTGTACGACGCCGCCGGCCTGCCGGGCCACGCGGCGCTCGCCCGCGCCTGCGCCCTGCTGGCCACCGCCGAGATCCCTCCGGAGGGCGCGGAGGGAGCCGAGGCGAAGGCCGCCGCACTGACCGCCGCCCACGCCTCCATGGTCCGCCTGCACGAGGAGACGCCCGGCCTCGCGCCGTACCAGGAGGCCCGCCTGCTGCGGCTGCGGGCGACCGCGCTCGGCCTGCGCCTGCAGACGTCGAGGAGCGAGGAGCACGCCGCACCCGTCTTCGCCGAGGTGGACCGACTGCTCGCGTTCGCCGGCCGGCACGAGGTCGACGGGCAGATCTCCGGCGCCCTGCTGCTGCGCGCCAGCACCTACGCCATCTCCGGCGACCTGCCCGCCGCGGTCACCGAGATCGACGCCCTCCTCGACCGGCTCAAGGCGCACGGCCCCGCCTGGCACCTGCCCCGCACGCTCGGACTGCGCGGCCGGCTCCAACTCGTCCTCAGGGACGCGCAGACCGCGTACACGAACCTGACCGAGGCCCTGCGACTGGCCGCCGACTGGCCGGCCGACGCGGTCGACACCAGCCGCCTCCACGGTGATCTGGCCGAGGCCTGCATGCACCTCGGCCGACCCGACGAGGCACTGCGGCACCTGACGCGCTCTGCGGAGCTCGGCCTGCGCCACGGCAGCCGGACGGACGCGTTCTGCGCCTACGGCAACGCCGCCCAGCTCAGCCTCGACCTGGGCCGCGTCGAGGACTGCATCGCCCTGCTCGACTCCCTGCTGGCCGAACCGGACGTCGCCGCAGGGGAGCTGGACGACCGGCTCGTCGCCCAGTTGCGCCTGACCCGCGCCCGCGCGCTGCACGCGGGGGAGGACCTCAAGGCCGCCACGGCGGAGTTCGTCGCCCTCGCGGCCGAGTCGGCCGGCTGGGACGACGACCCGGGGAGCCACGCCATGATCGCCGCGGAGACGGCCGTACTCCTCGGCGAGTCCGGCGAGTTCGGCCGGGCCCGTGAGGCGGCGGACCAGGCACTCGCCGCCCACGCCCGGGAGCCGCGCTACGAGCAGCTCAGCAACTGCCTGCGCGAACTCGCCCGCCTCCAGGCCAAGCAGCAGGGCCCCGAAGGCCTGGCCGACGCCCGCGCCTTCCTCGCCGACGCCGGCCGGATCGCCGACGAGGCCCGCGCCGCCGAGTACGAGGCGCACGGCCGCTCCCTGGACACGGCACTGGCCTACGAGCACGGGCGGATCAGCGCCTACGCCGGCGAGTACGAGGACGCCCTGGCCGCTCTGGACAAGGCCCTCGCTCTGCTCGGTGAGCCGGGACCGGAGAACGACCACGCCGGCGAGTGGGCCGAGTGCGTCCGCCTCGCGGGCGCCGTGGAGGGCATCTACCTGGAACGCACCGCCCCCGCCCTCACCCGCCTCGACGCGGCGGTCTCCCGCCTGACCGCCCTGGGGCACACCGAGGAGGCCGAACCCCTCGCCGCGTTGGCGGCCAGGCTGCGCGACGAGGAGTGACGCATCACGCCCGGTGCCGGGGCGGGCCGCCCGCCCCGGCACCGGAGTGCTGATCCCGCGCGAGGAGGTGCGCCGCCGGCGGTCAGTCCTCCGGGACGGCCTCGCCCACGAGCGTGCGCAGCTCGCGGTCGAGCGCGGGCAGGTGGTGTGTCCGGCCCGTCGTGGTGAACCAGTTGTGGAGCTCGAGGGCGAGCGCGAGGCGGTAGAGCGGCAGACGCGAGCGCCAGGCCTCGGGCCACTCGCCGGGCCGCCGGCCGGGTGTGCGGACGCCGTACCCGGACAGCAGCCCGGCCCTCTTCGTCGGGTCGCCGTGCAGGGAGAACGCGTCGAGACGCACGAAGTCCATCAGCGGGTCGCCCGCGTGCAGGTTCTGCGGGTCGAGCAGGCCCGTCAGCGTGCAGGTGCCGTCCTCGGCGATCTCCACCAGCAGATTGGGCTCGTGCACGTCGCCGTGGCAGTAGGCGGGCCGGGGGCACGCGGCGAACGCCGAGGCGTGCGCGGCGACGTGCGCGGCGATCCGGTCGGCCAGGGCGGGGTCGGCCGTGTGCTCACGGAACTCGCCCAGATAGCGTTCGAACATGCGGGCCATGTGTGCGGAGTTGTCCGGCAGTGGGTCGCGGATCTCGCCGCTGACGTAGCCGTAACCATGGGCGGGGACGGCGTGCAGGCGTCCCAGCACCTGACCGAGCTGCCGGTAGACCTCATGGCGCTGAGCGCACGAGAGCTCGTCGTCGACCGCCGCGAGCGTACGGCCCGGACGGAGCGCGGAGATGACACACGGACGGCCCGCGAGCGCTTCGGCGGACCTGCTGAAAGCCAGCACGCGCGGCGAGACGTCGATGCCGTGATCCGTCAGGAACCTCAGGGCACGTGCCTCCTTGGCCGCGAGCCACAGGTCGTCGGTCCCGTAGATCTTCAGCACGACCGGCGCCGCATCGGCGTGGGCGAACTCGATGCGGTACGCGCCGGTGACCGATCCCTCGGCGAACCGCGAGACGGCGCGCACCGGGCCGTACGCGGGCACCAGGCCGGCGCAGAGTGCGCCCGCGCGTTCCACGGTCAGCTCTTCGGACACCCGAGGACCCTACGGGGGCCCATCCTCATCTGCCACGGAATATGCGCGGGGCCCGCCGTGCCCGCTCACAGCAGAGCGGTCAGCCTCTCCACGCTGCGTGCCCCCTCACGCCGCACGCCCAGGGGGATCAGTGCGGCACGGGACGGCAGCCGGACGCCCCCGGTGAACGCCACCCGCGTGCCCGGGCCTTCGGGCGTCGCCGCCACACCGATCAGCAGGAACCGGCTCTGCAGCCAGCACCAGCCCGGCCGCTGCACCCCGCGCAGCCGCGCCCGCATGCCGTATGTGCTCTGCGCGAGCGCCTCGACGCGCTCGCCCTGCCGGCGCACGACCCGCAGCCGCCGCATGTCGGTCACGACCTGACCGAACCCGCCCTCCAAGTCGCCCAGCAGGGACCAGACCCGCTCGAAGGGTGCGTCGAGATACGCCTCGGTCACATGGGCGCCGCGAATCCCGGCGGCCAGGGCGTGCAGGCGGCGTACCGGGTCGAGGTCGGTGGTGGGCCAGAGCTCGTTCATGACGTCCACGCCTTCCGGAAGGTGTCGCGGGCCCGGTGCAGCCGCGACTTGACGGTGCCCGTGCGCACACCGAGCAGTGCCGCGGCGGTGCGCTCGTCCAGGCCCTCCACGTCACGCAGCATCAGCACCGCCCGGTGTTCGGGGGAGAGCCGGTCCAGCACGTCCCTGATGTCGGCGGCCAGTTGAGGGTCGCCCCGCGCGGGGAGCGCGCTGAGGTCGGCCGGTACGGCGCGGGCCGTGCGGTGCGCGACGCGGACCGCCTCGCGCACCGCGATGGCACGGACCCAGCCCCGCAGGGCGGCCGGGTCCTTCAGGCTGCGCAGCGATCTGAAGACCGCCACCAGGGCCTCCTGCGCCGCGTCCGCTCCCTGCTCCAGGGCGATGGCCGAGCAGACGCGGCCCACGTACGGGGCGAGCAGGTCCATCAGGTCGGCCATGGCGAGCGTGTCGCCGCGCTGCGCGGCTCGCACGAGCCGGACGGTCCGGTCATCGGATCGTTCATCGGATCGTTCATCGGGCACGTGCCTCATCCTTCCACCGCGCCACGCGCAGGGCGGCGATCGCCAGGACGGCGCACAGCGGGGTGTAGAGCGCGAGGTTGAGCCAGTAGAAGGCGGAGCCGGTCTCCTTGGCGAACAGCCAGTAGATTCCCGCGAGGGCGCGCAGCGAGAGGCCCGCGGACACGGCCAGGGTGCCGAGGCGGAGGACCGCAGGCCCGGGCCGGCGGGAGTGGGCGACGACGAGGGCGGCGGCGCTGAGCAGGAGGGCGACGAGCGGAAGCAGGATCGGCGGGGTGAACGGCACATCCGTACCGAGAACCGCTTCGGACAGGCTCCTGTCGTCGGTCGCGGGCCAGGTGGCGCCCGTCGTCCAGTACAGGTGAAGCAGTGCGTCCGCGGTGAGCACCGAGGCGACGAGCGCGGCGGCGCGGGTGGGGGCGGGTGCGTCGGGCCGGTACGACACGGGAATCCTCCTGCGGGACTTCGGCGATCCGTCACCCTCCAGAGGGACCGTCCCCGCGAAACGTTCCACCGGTGTACGGAAATTCTTCCGAGCCGCGCGAGCCCGCCCTGCCCTGGCCCCACCGCGTCCGCCGGGGAGTCGCGGGCCTCCTCGGCCGGCCGACCTCCTGCCGCTGTCGCCGCCCGGGCGTGGCCGGCCCCGGGGGCCGTTCAGATCCAGAAGGGAGCCGTGGGGACCTTGTCGACCCCGGAGGCGGTGAGCCCCGTGCCGGGGGAGCGGCCGCTGAGCCAGGCGAGGAGGTCGGCCTGCGGCCCGCTGACCGTGGGGCCACCGGTCCCCAGGGCGTGGGCGAGGCCGGTGTCGGTCGCCTCCAGACGCAGCGCCGGGATGTCCGGCCGCCGCGCGAGTGCCTCGACGATGTCGTCGGTGATCCATCGGGCGGCGTCGGCCGGTATGTCGCAGAAGCCGTAGCCGGCGTCCAGGTCGGCGTGGTGGATCTCCAGTTCCCGCAGCAGGGTGGGCACGAGGGTCGTGGGCGTCCGCAGCTCGCCGGTGCGCATCCGGACCTCGCGATGCCAGGCGGCAGGGGGCAGGGCGCGTACCGCCTCCTCGAAGCGGGCGACGGTGTCGCGGACGTCGGCGACCAGGTCGGCGACCGGCCGTCCGGCCCCGGCCTCGATCTCGGCGGCGCGGGCGTCCATGCTCGCGTACTGCGGTGTCTCCACGCCCGTACGGGCCCAGGTGAGCAGTCGGCAGAGGCTGTCCGCGGCGCGTGCGACATGGGTGATGACATGGCCGCGGGTCCAGGGTGGCACCAGCGTGTCGCCGGCGACCTGGGCGTCGGTGAGGGAGGTGACGGTGGCGGTGAACCGGTCCATGGACGCGGCGATCGACTCCAGAGCCTCGAGCTCCTGCATGACACCCCTTGAAAGACTTCCGTTATGCGGAATTCAATGGTCGGATTACGGAAAGGCTGCTCGACTGTAAGGAAGCCGCTTCCGCGACGTCAACCAGCTCACGTCGTCCGCGTGTTCAACGGCGCCGGACCTCGAGTCGGGGCCGACGCCTCGACACACCGCCGTGGTCGTCGCCCGTTCCGGGATGCGGCTTCGATACCGGTGGGTAACGTAGAGAACGGAGATGCACGAGGCCGGCACGAGGCCGAGGCGGGAGACGCATCCCTTCTGTCACACCGTGGTACGCGGGGTGGAGACCGATGGCGACGGGCGAGACGCGGCGACACAGCGAGGCCGCGCGTCGTCGCCGGAGACGGAAGGAGCGACGGTGGGTACAGCACCAGAGACCTTGCAGCATGCGGAACCGACGCGGGAAGAGGCCCGCGACAGCGAGCGCTCATGGTTCCTCGACACCGACACCGGGGAGCTGAAGCCCGACGAGCCGGACCAGCGGTCCGATCGCGACCCCGAGGCCGGGCCGCGCGCCGTCAGGGTGTCCCGCTGGACCTTCGATTGACCGAGCTGCCCGAGGACCGCGTCTGGGCCCGGCACCGGCGGCGTACGGGCTCGGTCCTGATCGTGGGTGCGGGAGCGGTGGGCGGATTCCTGGCCGAAGAGCTGGCGCGGATCGGGTTCAGCTCGCTGCGGCTGATCGATCCGGACACGCTCGAGGTGGAGAACCTGGTCCGGCACCCGCTCGGTGCCACTGCCCTGGGACGGCCCAAAGCCCCCGCACTGGCCGAGAAGATCCGCCGCGACTTCCCGCCGTGCGACAGCACCGGCCTGTGCGCCGACTTCCTCGCGCTGCCGGCCGACCGGCAGCGGACCCTGGTGGGCGACGCCGACGTGGTCGTGGCCGCGACCGACTCGGCCGCCTGCCAACGTCACGTCAACCGGGTCGCGTTGGCGGTCGGCAGACCGGCGGTGTATCCGGCGCTCTGGGTGGATCCCCGGATCCGTGACGCCGAGGTCGGCGAGATCCTGTGGGTGCTCCCCGGCAGGCGAACGCCCTGCTACGAGTGCGCGGCGGCGTTCCGGCGCGCGGCGTCCGACACCGAGGCCGCCCGCGGCGCCCGGGTCGACATCCAGCTGGTCTCCCTGGTCACGGCACACGTCGTGGCGGCGCTGGCTCACCCCGGCGACGACCTCTCGGCGATCCTCGACCGCGAGCGCACCGCCGTCTACCTCCACGGATTCACCCCCACCTCCGCGGGCGTGCGGCCCGTGTTCCCCACCTCGGGGCTGAGCAGCCGCAGCGTCCGGGTCCCCTTCCCGGCCCGGCCCTGCGCCGCGTGCCGTGGCTGGCGCCACGTGGCCACGTCCGACGCGTCGGCCACGCTCGGAACGGGCGAGGGGGACGGCGGCGAGCGGCCGCGACGAGGTCGCCCGACCGCCGTCGCCTTCGCCGCACTCCTCTTGATCACGATGGTGCTGTTCGTCGTCGCGGTGGCCGAAGGCCCGCACTCGTGAACCCCTCCGCTCCGGGCGCTGCCGGCGGGCGGTGGGGCGGCAGGCGCGCCCGGGGTG
>NZ_JBEXZD010000133.1:0-21670 GCF_040628575.1 Streptomyces sp. NPDC006393 | reverse complement strand
ACCGGTCCTATGACCCCTGCGGGCACCGATCCGGGCCGCGCCGACCGCCCGGCATCCGCCGACCACCCGACGCTCACCGACCACCCGACGCTCGCCGACCGCCCGGCACCCGCGGACCGTGCGGCCCCCGCCGACCGCGCGGAACTCGCCGACCGCGTCCTCGGCGGCTGGCTGGGCCGGATCGCGGGCAACATGCTGGGCAAGCCGGTCGAGCAGGGTGAGGTGTGGACCCGCGACCGCATCGACCGCTATCTGCGCCGGGCCGCCGCGCTGCCGCTCACCGACTACCTTCCCGAGCCCGTCGGAGCAGACGATCTCCCGGAGCTGCGGCCCGAGTGGCGGGACTGTGTGCGCGGCCGTATCCGCGGCAGCTGCCGCGACGACGACATCGACTACGCGATCCTCGGCCTGGACCTGCTGGAGACCCACGGCTTCGGCTTCACCACCGAGCAGGTCGGCGACCTGTGGCTGCTGCGGCTGCCGTATCTTCAGACGTTCACCGCCGAGCGCGCCGTGTACCGGAACCTCGCGAACGGCCTCAAACCACCCCTGACCGCCACGTACGACAACCCCTACCAGGAGTGGATCGGCGCCCTGATCCGCGCCGACATCCACGGCTGGACCAGCCCGGGCGACCCGCGCCGCGCCGCCTCGCTGGCCCGCCGCGACGCGGTGCTGTCGCACACCGGCAACGGTGTGTACGGCGCCATGTGGGCGGCCGCGCTGATCGCGGCGGCGTTCACCGCGCCGAGCGTCCGTGCCGCGGTCGACACCGCCCTCACGGTCATCCCGGCGAGCAGCCGCCTGGCCCGCACCGTACGCCGAGCCGTCTCCCTGCACGAGACGCGGCTGCCCTGGGAGGACACCCTCACCACGCTCGCGGAGGAGACCGCTGGGCTCGGCTGGATCCACACCGTCCCGAACGCCGCCGTCCTCACGGCCGGCCTGCTCTACGGCGACGGCGACTTCACCCGCACCATCGCACTGACCGTCCGCGGCGGCCTGGACACCGACTCCAACGGCGCGACGGCCGGTTCGGTGACCGGCGTGCTGACCGGAGCGCGAGGCATCCCGACCCAGTGGAAGGACCCCCTGGAGGACACCGTGCGCAGCGCGGTCTTCGGTTTCGACGGTGTACGGATCAGCGAGCTGGCGGAGCGCACGCTGCGACTGGCTACCCTTCCAGGATGACCACTCCCAACATCCCGGACTACGCCACCTACATCGCCGGGCTGCCCCGTGTCCTCGCCGGCGCCGCCGCGCTCTTCCGCGACGCCGAGGGGCGGGTGCTGCTCGTCGAGCCCAACTACCGGGAGGGATGGGCGCTGCCGGGCGGCACGGTCGAGTCGGACGACGGTGAGACACCGCGCCAGGGCGCGCGCCGCGAGACGCTGGAGGAGATCGGCCTGGACCGGGAGCCGGGACGGCTGCTCGCCGTCGACTGGGTGCCCGGCACGGGACGCCCGCCGCTGGTGGCGTACGTCTACGACGGCGGGGTGCTCGCCGAGGAGGACCTCAAGGCGATCCGCCTCCAGGAGGAGGAGCTGCTGTCCTGGCGTCTCGTGCCGCGCGACGACCTCGCCGCCCACCTGCCGGGGGCCCTGGGCCGTCGCGTCCTGGCCGCCCTCGACGTGCTCACCGAGGGCACGGGCACGGCGGAACTGGAGAACGGCCGGCGCGTCGGCTGACCGCCCGCCTCCGGTGCGTCAGCGCTCCACGTCCCGGGGCTTGGCGTCGACCTCGCGCAGTCCCTCGTCACGTGCGACGGCCCTGGCCTCCGTACGGTGGCCGCGTTCGATGTAGTCGCGCACGACCAGCTCGACGGCGTCCTGCGGGTTGCCCACCCCGGCGAGCACCATGACTTCCACGACGAGTTCGGCGTCGAGCGAGACGGTCACCTTGGCCATGCGCGGACCGTAGCACCGCACGGACCCCGCGCGGACGGATATCCGTTCGCCCGCCCCATCACCCGCCCCTACCCTCTGTCCCATGACCAAGCCCCTCGTCGCCATCCTCAGCGGCGCCGGTGTCTCCACCGACTCCGGGATCCCCGACTACCGCGGCCCGAACGGGCTGTGGCGGCGGGATCCGGAGGCCGAGAAGCTGGTGACGTACGACTACTACATGGGCGACCCCGAGATCCGCCGCCGCTCCTGGCGGATGCGACGCGAGAACCAGGCCCTGCGGGCCGAACCCAACGCGGCGCACCGCGCGGTCGCCGAGCTGGAACGCTCCGGGGTGCCGGTCCGGGTCATCACCCAGAACGTGGACGGCCTGCACCAGCTCGCCGGGATGCCCGCCCGCAAGGTCCTGGAACTGCACGGCACCGCCCGCAGCGTCGTCTGCACCCGGTGCAAGGTCCGCAGCCCCATGGACGAGGCGCTCGCCCGCATCGAGGCGGGCGAGGACGACCCGCCATGCCTCGAGTGCGGCGGCATCCTGAAGTCGGCCACGGTGATGTTCGGCGAGCACCTGGACCCGGCCGTCCTCGGCGAGGCCGTCGCCATCACCAAGGCCTGCCACGTCTTCATCGCCGTCGGCAGCAGCCTCCAGGTCCAGCCCGCCGCCGGCCTCGCCGGACTCGCCGCCGACCACGGCGCCCGCCTGATCATCGTCAACGCCGAGCCGACGCCGTACGACGAGATCGCCGACGAGGTCGTCCGCGAACCGATCGGCACCGCGCTGCCCGGTCTGCTGCGCGCCCTGAGCGAGGAGGGCGCCTAGAACAGCGCCGTTCCGTTCTCGAAGTCCAGGAGGCGCTGCTTGCGGTCCAGGCCGCCGCCGTAGCCGGTGAGGCTGCCGTCGGCGCCGACGACGCGATGGCAGGGGACGATGATGCCGATGGGGTTCTTGCCGTTGGCGAGGCCGACGGCGCGGGAGGCGCCCGGGGAGCCGAGGGTGTCGGCCAGTTCGCCGTAGGTGCGGGTCTCGCCGTAGGGGATCGTGCGCAGCTGGTCCCAGACACGGCGCTGGAACGGCGTTCCGTTCATGCGCAGTCGCAGGGTGAACTCCTTCAACTCGCCCGCGAAGTAGGCCTCCAGTTGCTCCTCGGCCGCGTCGAAGGCCGGTGTGCACGCGCGTGCGCCGAACGTCTCCTCCGGTGGGCGGTGGCGTTGGTCGGTCATGTACAGGCCGCACAGGACACCGTCCTCGGTGACGAGGGTGAGCGGGCCGTAGGGGCTGTCGACGACGGCGTGCTGCTTCGTGTTCATCGTGCACGTCCTCAGACGGGAAGGAAGTTGATCGGGTGGCTGTCCGTGGCCCACAGGTACTGCACGGCGTACGCCCGCCAGGGGCGCCAGACCGCCGCACGGGCCGTGAGGGCCGCCGGTGTCGAGGGCAGGCCCAGCTCCTTGGCCGCGCGGCGGATGCCGAGGTCGGTGGGGAGGAAGGCGTCGGGGTCGCCCAGGGCGCGCATGGCGATGACGTCGACCGTCCAGGGGCCGAAGCCGGGGAGCGACAGCAGCCGGGCGCGGGTCTCCTGCCAGTCGCTCTCGGCTCCCAGGTGGAGGGTGCCGTCGGCGAGGTGGGAGACCAGCGTGGTGAAGGTCGTGCGCCGGGTGCGGGGCATCGCCAGCGACTCGGGGGCCAGGGCGGCCAGCGCCTCCGGTGCGGGGAAGAGGTGGGTGAGGCCGCCCTCGGGGTCGTCGACCGGCTCGCCGTGGGCGAGGACCAGGCGGGCCGCGTGGGTGCGGGCGGCGGCCGTGGAGACCTGCTGGCCGAGTACGGCCCGGACGGCGAACTCGGCCTCGTCCACGGTGCGCGGCACCCGTCGGCCGGGGGCCTTGTCGACCAGGGGCGCGAGGACCGGGTCGGTGCGCAGCTGGTCGTCCACGGCGGCCGGGTCGGCGTCCAGGTCGAGCAGGCGCCGGCAGCGGCTGATGGCGACGGGCAGGTCACGCAGGTCGCTGAGGACGAGGCGGCAGGCGATGTGGTCGGGCCTGGGCGTCAGGGCGACGATCCCGTGCCCGTACGGCAGCCGCAGCGTGCGCCGGTAGGCGCCGTCCCGCCACTCCTCCACGCCGGGCACGGCGGTCGCCGCCAGGTGGCCGAACAGGTTGTCCGGGTTCAGGGGCGCGCGGAAGGGGAGGCGGAGGGAGATGGCGCCGGGGGCCGGGGTGGGGGTGGTCCCAAGGGTCCCGGGGGTCCCGGAGGTCCTCGGGGTCCCTGGCGTGCCCGGGGTCCGCGGGGTCCCGAAGGTGCCAGGGGTCCCCGTGGGTGTGGGCCTGCGGGGCGCTCGGGAGCGCAGTTCGCTGGGCGAGAGCGCGTAGACCTCGCGGACGGTGTCGTTGAAGGCGCGGATCGAGGAGAATCCGGCGGCGAAGGCGATCTCCGCCATCGGCAGGGCGGTGGTCTCGATCAGCAGCCGGGCGGTCTGGGCGCGCTGCGCGCGGGCGAGCGCGAGGGGACCGGCACCGAGCTCGGCGAGGAGCTGGCGTTCGACCTGGCGGCTGCTGTAGCCGAGGCGGGCGGCGAGTCCCGGCACGCCCTCGCGGTCGACGACGCCGTCGGAGATCAGCCGCATGGCGCGGGCCACGAGGTCGGCGCGCTGGTTCCACTCCGGTGAGCCGGGGCTGGTGTCGGGCCGGCAGCGCTTGCAGGCCCGGAACCCGGCCTGCTGGCAGGCGGCGGCGCTCGGATGGAAGACCATGTTCTCCGGCTTGGGCGGCACCACGGGGCAGCTGGGCCGGCAGTAGATCCCGGTCGTCAGGACGGCCGTGAAGAACCATCCGTCGAACCGCGCGTCCTTCGACCGGACGGCGCGCACGCAGCGCTCCCGATCGGTGTGCATCCCGTTCTGCATGCCTCCAGCATCGGGCACGCGGCGGGCCGGGGCTGGCGGGAATCCGACATCGACGTCCGGTGTGCTGGAGGCGCGCGGATCACCTCGCCTCGCGCCGACGGGGCCGGCGCCGCAGCGGCTCCTCAGCCGACCTGCGCGGCGAACGCCTCGTAGGCCCGTTCGTCGAAGAGGACGAACCTGACCTCCTCGACCTCCGTCTCCGCGGCTCGTACCGTCTCGACGGCGATGCGGGCGGCGTCCTCCATCGGATAGCGGTACACGCCGGTGGAGATGGCCGGGAAGGCGACGGTGCGGGCGCCCAGTTCGTCGGCGACGCGGAGGGATTCCTGGTAGCAGGAGGCCAGCAGGTCGGAACGGTCCTCGGCGGCGGACCAGACCGGGCCCACGGTGTGGATCACCCAGCGGGCGTCCAGTTCGCCCGCCGTCGTGGCGACAGCCTGGCCGGTGGGCAGGCCTCTGCCGTACCGGGAGGCGCGCAGGGCGCGGCATTCCTCGAGGATCGCGGGACCGCCGCGGCGGTGGATCGCGCCGTCGACGCCTCCGCCGCCGAGCAGCGAGGAGTTGGCGGCGTTGACGATGGCGTCGGCGCTCTGCCGGGTGATGTCGCCCCGGGCGAGGGTGATGGTGGTGCTCATGGCTGCCGCAGCCTCCTCCAGACGGCCTTCGCCGCGTTGTGCCCCGACATGCCGTGCACGCCGGGTCCCGGCGGGGTGGCGGACGAGCAGATGAAAACGGCCGGGTGGGGGGTGTGGTACGGGAACAGGGACAGTTTGGGCCGCAGCATGATCTGGAGCCCGGAGACCGCGCCGCTGGCGATGTCACCGCCGACGTAGTTGGCGTTGCGGGCGGCCACCTCGGCCGGGCCGGCGGTGGCGCGCGCCAGGACGAGGTCGCGGAAGCCGGGCGCGAAGCGCTCCAGCTGGCGTTCTATGGCGTCCGTGAGGTCGCCGTCCCAGCCGTTGGGCACATGGCCGTACGCCCAGAAGACGTGCTTGCCCTCCGGGGCGCGGGTGGGGTCGGCCACGCTGGGCTGAACCGTGATCATGAACGGTCTGTCGGGTGCGCGGCCCTCGCGGGACGCGGCGCGCAGTGCGGTGCCGATCTCGGCCTGGCTCGCACCGATCTGCACCGTGCCCGCCGCGCGGGCCTCGGGGGCGGTCCACGGGACCGGGCCGTCCAGCGCGTAGTCGATCTTGAAGACGCCGGGGCCGTACCGGTAGGCGTCGTAGTAGCGGCCGAGGCCGGCGATGCGGGCGAGCGCGGTCGGTGAGGTGTCGAAGACGTAGGCGCGCGCCGGCGGCAGGTCGTCCAGGCGCTTGACCTCGTAGTCGGTGTGCACGGCGCCGCCGAGATCCTCGAGGTAGGCGGCGAGGGCGTCGGAGATCGCCTGCGAGCCGCCGCGGGCCACGGGCCAGCCGCGGGCGTGCGCGGCCAGGGCGAAGACCAGGCCGATGGCGCCGGTGGCGAACCCGCCGAGCGGGGCCATGACGTGCGCGACGAGGCCGGCGAAGAGGGTCTTGGCCCGTTCGTCGCGGAAGCGGCGCATGAGCCAGGTCGAGGGCGGCAGCCCGGTCAGGCCGAAGCGGGCGAGGGTGACGGGGTCGCGGGGCAGCGCGGTGAGCGGCAGGGACATGAAGTCCCGCGCGAGCGTGTCCCACTTGGGCAGGAACGGCGCGACCAGCCTGCGGTACGTGCCGGCGTCGCGTGGGCCGAAGGAGGCGGCCGTCTCGGCGACGGAGCGGGCCAGGACCGCCGCGGTGCCGTCGGGGAAGGGATGGGCCATGGGCAGCGGGGCGTGCAGCCACTGAAGGCCGTAGCGGTCGAGGGGCAGGGCGCGGAACGCCGGCGAGTTGATGGCGAGGGGGTGCGCGGCCGAGCACGGGTCGTGCCGGAAGCCGGGCAGGGTGAGCTCCTCGGTGCGGGCGCCGCCGCCGACGGTGGACCTCGCCTCGAACAGGGCCACGGAGAAGCCCCGGCGTGCCAGCTCCACGGCAGCGGTCAGTCCGTTCGGTCCCGCACCCACCACGACCGCATCGAGCATCGACGGCACCTTCGGACCCCTTCGTCAGCCGATGGTCACTCGTGGTCAGGATATGCCGCTGGACTGACACCCACGGGCACCGGGCCGCGGAGCCCGAGGTTCCGCCACGAACGCACCCGGCCGGGGCGATACGGCGGCCCGACGCGGGCCGTTCTCAGTGCGAGGGCGTCAGCAGACCGGCCACCCGGCGGGCCGTCGCCGCGTCCCGGGCCGCCGTGAACGGGAGCGTGTTGCCGCCGGTGACACGGAACGGCTCACCGGCCGTCGTCAGGTGGACGCCGCCCGCCTCCTCGACCAGCAGCAGGCCTGCCGCGTGGTCCCAGGCCGCCTCCCAGGAGAAGGCCGTCGCGTCCAGTTCGCCGCGGGCGACGGCGAGGTACTCCAGCCCGGCCGAGCCGCAGGCCCGGGGTTCGACGCCGTCCGTCCACAGGCCGAGCAGGGCGCGCTTCTGCTCGTCCGTCGTGTAGTCCGGGTGGGAGGTGGCCACCCGCAGGGCGCGGTCCGGGGCGGGCGTGCCGGAACGTAGCCGCTCGCCGTCGAGGTGGGCGCCTCGGCCGCGAACGGCGGTGGCGAGCCGGTCGTGCACCGGCGCGTACGTCCAGGAGGCCAGCACGACCCCGCCCCGGGCCAGGGCCACCAGGGTGCAGAAACCGGGGTCGCCGTGGACGAACTGCCGTGTGCCGTCCACGGGATCGACGATCCAGACCGGGGCCTCGCCGCGAATCGCCTCGTACACGGCGGGGTCCGCGTGCACCGCTTCCTCGCCCACCACGACGGAGCCGGGCAGCAGCGCGCCGAGGGTGTCGGTGAGGTACCGCTCGGTCAGCCGGTCGGCGTCCGTCACCAGGTCGTGCGGGCCGGACTTCTGGTCGACCTCGTGGTCCGCGAGGCGGCGGAAGCGGGGCATGATCTCGGCCGCGGCCGCCTTGCGGACCGCCTCCTCCACGTCGGCCGAGTGACGCTCGACGAACTCTCCCACAAGGACCTCGTCCAGGGGGGACCTCCAGGTTTCCGTCTGTTCGATCATGCCTCCATGAGACCACGCGCCGCTGACAATCCCCGCCCGCCCGGTGCACTGCGGGTGGAATGGGGATGAACAGGGGGTGCCGCGCACGGCCGCCTCAGCGCCCGACCGCGTACCCCTGCATCCCTCGCGGGTTCGCTGCGGCCGACAGGATGCCGCTCCCGGGGTCCCGGGCGACCGCGCAGAGCCGTCCCTCGGACCAGGGCTCGCCGACCGTCACACGGTGGCCGCGGCGGCTCAGCTCGGCGACGACCTCGGGGGCCGTGCGGGACTCCACGGTGACGCTGCCGGGGCGCATGCCGCGCGGGTAGAACGACCCGGGGAAGGAGTCGTTGTGCCAGTTCGGGGCGTCGACGGCCCCTTGGAGGTCGAGGCCGCCGCGGACGGTGGCGCGCAGGGCGACCGCGAGGAAGAAGTGCAGCTGCCACTGGTCCTGCTGGTCGCCGCCGGGGGTGCCGAAGGCCAGGACGGGCACGCCGTCGCGCAGGGCGATGGACGGGGTGAGCGTGGTGCGCGGACGGCGGCCGGGGGTGAGCGAGTTGGGCAGGCCCTCCTCCAGCCAGGTCATCTGGAGCCGGGTGCCGAGCGGAAAGCCCAGTTCGGGCACGACGGGATTGGACTGGAGCCAGCCGCCGCTGGGCGTGGCGGAGACCATGTTGCCCCAGCGGTCGACGACGTCGATGTGACAGGTGTCGCCGCGGGTGCCGCCGTCGGGGGCGACCTCCGGTTCGCCCGGCACGGGGGAGGTCGGCGGCTTCGCGACCGTCGGCTCCCCGACGCCCAGCGCGTCGAACTCCCCTGTCTCCGCGCCGATCCGGTGCGCGTGCGTGCTCAGGCGCGGGGCGCGCCCGCCGGGGCTGCCGGGCCGCAGCTCGCAGGAGGCCGTGTCGCCGACCAGCTTGCGCCGTTCGGCGTTGTACTCCGGCGACAGCAGCTCGGCCAGCGGTACGTCGGCGGCGTCCCCGTACCAGGCCTCCCGGTCGGCCATGGCGAGCTTGCAGCCCTCGATCAGCAGATGGACGTAGTCGGCGGACCCGTACGCGGGCAACTCGGGCGGGAGCAGAGCGAGTTGCTGGAGGAGGACCGGGCCCTGGCTCCAGGGGCCCGCCTTGCACAGGGTCCAGCCGTTCCAGTCGTAGGTCACGGGGGTTTCGTAGGTCGCGGACCAGGCGGCGAGGTCGGCGGCCGTGAGGGTGCCGGTGTGGCGCTCGCCGCTGGTGTCCATGGTCGGCCGCGCTGCCTGCCGGACCAGTGCCTCGGCGACGAAACCGCTCCGCCACACCTGCCGGGCGGCCTCGATCCGGTCCTCCCGGTCACCGGCGCCCGCGGTCTCGGCGAGCAGCCGGTTCCAGGTGGCGGCGAGCGCGGGGTTGCGCAGCAGCTCCCCGGGCCGCGGCGGGCGCCCGCCGGGCAGATAGACCTCGGCGGAGGAGGTCCACTCGGTCTCGAACAGGCGCCGTACGGTCGCGACGGTCTCCCCGACGCGCTCCACGGGAGCGTGCCCGTGCTCCGCGTACCCGATGGCGTATTTCAGGACGTCGGCGAGGTCCTTGGTGCCGTGGTCGCGCAGGAGCAGCATCCACGCGTCGAAGGCGCCGGGGACGGCGGCGGCGAGCGGTCCGGTGCCGGGTACGAGATCCAGCCCGAGCCCCCGGTAGTGGGCGACCGTCGCCCCGGCCGGCGCCACACCCTGCCCGCACAGCACGCGCACCTCCGCGCCCGCCGGCGCGAGCAGGATCGGCACCTCACCGGCGGGCCCGTTGAGGTGCGGTTCCACGACGTGCAGCACGAACGCCCCGGCCACGGCCGCGTCGTAGGCGTTGCCGCCGTCCTCCAGCACGGCCATCGCCGACTGCGAGGCCAGCCAGTGCGTGGAGGACACCATGCCGAAGGTGCCCTGGAGGGTCGGGCGGGTCGTGAACATAGGACCTCTCACCTCGTGGTTTCCGGACATCGACCGGATCGGTCAGCGCTCAGGACCGGTCCTGGGCAGCATCCGGGGAGTGTGAGCCATGGCTCTCCGCGTCCGCTCCCCCAGCAGGCTATCGATCATCCCGCTTCCGTTCTTCCCCGCCTCCGGAACCCGGCCTCCTCATCCGGCGGGGGCGACGGCGGGTAGTCGTCGACGGTCACGGAGTCGTACAGGCGCGCGCTCCTGGTGGTGAGGCGAACGAGCGCGCGGCTGGGGCCCGCCGGCAGCGCGGAGATCAGGCGGGCGCCCTGGGCCAGTCCCCACACGCCGAGGCGGGAGGTGGGGATCAGCGTCTTCGCCGCGCTCAGCGCGGCCTCGCGGCTGCCCCGCACATGCTCCGCCATCACCCGCTCGTAGGCGGGGAAGGCGCGCTCGTGGTCGCCGCCCGCCCGTGCCAGCTCTCCGGCGAGGACGTACGCGCCGACGACGGCCAGGCTGGTGCTGCCGCCGACGGCCGGACCGGGGCAGTAGCCCGCGTCGCCGACGAGCGTCACCCTCCCCCGCGACCAGGTGTCCATGCGGAGCTGGGTGATCGAGTCGAAGTAGAACGCCGGGGTGCTCTCGAGCTCCTCCAGCCAGCGGTCCACATGGGCGTGCAGGCCGGCGAACGCACCCCGCAGCAGTTCCTTCTGCCGGGGCACGTCGCGGTACGAGCAGTCGAGTTCGCGCTCGCTCCGGAACAGGAACAGCACCCGCGCGTCGCCGAGGTGCCGCGCACCGTACATGCCGGCGGTGCGCCCGACGCCGACGTGCATGAGGAGCTCGCCGTCGAGGCCGGAGACGTTCGGCAGGGTCATCACCCCGAAGTAGGCCCCGACGAAGGCGCTGAAACGGGACTCCTCGCCGAAGACGAGGCCGCGCACGGTGGAGTGCAGACCGTCCGCGCCGACGACGAGGTCGAAGCGGCGCGGCACGGCGTTCTCGAACCGCACCTCGCCGTCGGGCTCGATCGCGGTGATCGAGTCGCCGAAGAGGTACTCGACGTCGTCGCGTGTGGCGTCGTAGTAGATCTCGCTCAGATCGTCGCGCATGATCTCGACGTGCCGGCCGGAGGCGGCGCCGAAGATCTTGGAGAGGTCCGCCCGGACGGCCCGCCGTGAGCCCTGCCGGTGGACGGTCATCCGGTTCGTGCCGGTGGCCCGCTCCTCGACCCGCGCGAGCACGCCCATCTTCTCCGAGATGTTCATCGCGGGCCGGAACAGGTCGACCGCATGGCCGCCGGTCCTGCGCGGCGCCGGCGCACGCTCGACGACGGTGACGGAGAACCCGCGTCTGGTGAGCCAGTAGGCCAGCACCGGACCGGCGATACCGGCGCCGGAGACGAGAACGCGCATGACGCCCCTCCTGCTCATTCAGCCCCCCGCGCGGCGTGGAGTGCGGTGAAGGCCGTCAGGGGTGCGGCGGTCCGCGGCGGATCCTCGAGCAGGGGCGAGTGCCCGAGACCGGGCAGCAACTCGACCCGCGCGCCCGGGACGACGCGGTAATCGAAGGCGGACGAGGATCGCCATCTGCGGTCGTCCTCGCCGAAGATCACCAGCAGCGGCTTGCCCAGCACCGTCAGACGATCCGGCAACGCCCGCTGCTCCAGGTAGGAGCGGGTGGCCCGCATCGTCGTGGTGAACGTGTGGTAGGTCATACGGCGCACGTCGTCGAGGAGTTCTTCCGGGATCCGGTAGCCCGCACGGCTGAAACCCGTGCTCGCGAACCGCCGGAGCTGGTCCGCGGTCGGCGGCCACTGCGAGAGGCCGGGCGGGGCGGTCTCCGGTGCGATGAAGGCGTCCAGGCCGGGTCCGGTGTTGACGAGCGCGAGCGCGGTCACCAGGGCGGGCCGCTCTTCGGCGAGGGCGGTGGCGACCACGCCCCCGCTGGAGTGGCCGACGACCACGGCGTGCTCGACGCCGAGCCGGTCGAGTGCCTCGCCGGCCCGACGCGCCTGGTCCGGGACCGAGTAACTGGCCTCGGCCGGTTTGGCCGACCGGCCGTGCCCGAGGAGGTCGATGCGGATGACGCGATGAGCCCCGGCCAGCAGCGGGACCATCGGGCTCCACGACCGGCTCGAAGACGCGGACCCGTGGATGAGCAGGAGTGCGGGGGCGTCGCGGGGGCCGTCCTGGCACACATGGATGTCGCCGCCGTCGAGCGACAGGATCGAACTCCCGGTCGTCTCGGTGCCGCCGTTCACGTGCGAGTCGCCGTCAGAAACAGTCATGAGCCCACTGTCTCCGCCGCTACGCGCCCGTGGATTGGACGAATGTTCCCCTCAGCCGGCTCACCTAGCATGGGACGATGCAGACGTTCGTGCGCGGTGCGGCCACATGGGACGTCGAGTGCCCGCGACGGCCGAGCCGGGTGGGCGGTGTCACCATGGCCGGATTCCGTGTGCGTGACCTGGAGACGCTCCGGATAGTCCCGCACCCGGCCGTGACGCTGCTCCTGGACTTCGGTGCCGGTTCGGCCGTCCTCGACTGTGCCGCAGGGGGGCGGCAGCGGGGAAGCATGGTCGCCGGACCGGGACTCGGCTCCGGGGGCGTGGTGCGGGCGCGGGGAAGGAACGTGGAGTGCGTGCAGGTACGCCTGTCCCCGGTGACGGCACGGGCGATTCTGGGCGCCTCCCCCGCCGAACTCGACGGCACCGTCGTGTCCCTGGGTGACCTGTGGGGCCGGGAGGCGTCACGGATCCGCGAGCGACTCGGCGATGTCCCGTCGTGGCAGGACCGCTTCGCGTTGACGGACGCGACTCTCGCCCGCCGGTATGACGCGGGGCCGCCGGTGGACCCGGAGGTGGCCTGGGCCTGGCGCCGGATCGTCGTCAGCCGTGGCCTGATCCGGGTCGACGGACTCGCGGGCGAGGTCGGATGGAGCCGTAAGCGGCTGTGGTCCCGGTTCCGGTCGCAGCTCGGCCTGCCGCCCAAGCGTGCCGTGAGACTGGTCCGCTTCGACCATGCCGCCCACCGCCTGGTCGCGGGTGAACGCGCCGCCCGCGTCGCGGCCGACACCGGCTACGCCGACCAGTCCCACCTGCACCGGGACGTCATGGCGTACACCGGGGCGACCCCCGCGACCGTGGCCGGCGAGCCGTTCCTCGCCGTCGACGACCTCGCATGGCCCGGCCGTGGCACAGCCGCGTTCCTCACCTCTCCCGGGAGCTCGGGCCCGGTCGCCGGCCGGAGGTGAGACGGCTGCCGTGTGCGAGCGGGGACATCGACGCCGCTGGTGGGGAAGCCGGTGAGTGCCTCCGCGGACCAGCGTCCGTGCGGCCGTTACGGACACCCGGGCACGGGGCACTCGCTGCCCATGGCACTCACACTGGGCACGCACCGTTCGCGCGGCTCCGGCCGGAGGTCGGCCGCGTCCATCGGTATCGGTGTCGCGGCGGGTGTGACGGCTGCCGCGGGTCTCCGGCTCGGGCGCAAGGCGGCCACGATCGGCAAGATCGGCACGGGGCACCCGCTCAAGCACCGCGCGCTGGACCTGGCGGCCGGCGCGATGCAGCCGAAGTACCCGCTCGACGCGATGAGCACCTACCTCAACGGCTTCCACCTGTACGCCGACGACATGGGCCGGCAGGTGGAGGCGACGCACTTCTGCATCCATCTCCGGCACGATCTGCACCAGTGCGTGATCTTCGACCGCAACGCGCCCGACGCCCGTCTGATCGGCATCGAGTACATCATCGGCGAGGAGCGTTTCCGCGGCCTGCCCGAGGACGAGAAGCGGCTGTGGCACAGCCACCACTACGAGGTGAAGTCCGGCATCCTCACCGCCCCCGGCATCCCCGACATGGCCGAACACGCCTACTTCGAGGATCTCGTGACCACCTATGGGAAGACGTTCCACACATGGCAGTACGACCGTGACGACTTCCCCTACGGGATTCCGCAGCTGATGATGGGCCTCACCGAGGACGGGCAGGCCGTGGACAAGATGGTCCGGGCCCGGGACGAGAGGCTCGGCATCTCGACGTCCCGCAAGCGGCAGAACCGGGCGGACATTCCCATGCCGGAGGTGGCGCCGGGCGCCAACGCGTGGGAAAGCGGCCGCACGGTGCAGACACGCGTCGAGGAGATGGACTTCAAGCGCTGACCGCCGCTTCCCTGCCCGGGTCGCCGGGGAAGCCCGCGCACCGATCAGGCCCTCAGAGGGTGCCCGACGCCGGCAGGACCGGGTGGTCCGGGCGTGCGCACTGCGGGGCCGCCGGTACGGCGAGCACCATGGTGAGCCCGCCGCCCGGCGTGTCCTCGGCGCGCAGGGTGCCGCCGACGGCCTCGGTGAAGCCGCGGGCGACCGCCAGACCGAGGCCGACACCGACGCCTCTCGGCGAGTCGCCGTGCCGCTGGAAGGGTTCGAAGATGTGGTCCTTGGCCGCGTCCGGGACGCCGGGGCCGCGGTCGACGACCCGCAGCTCGACCCGGTCGGCGAGGGCGCTCGCGGAGACCAGGACCTTCTGCCCGGGCGGGCTGTGCTTGACGGCGTTCTCGACGACGTTGGCGACCGCCCGCTCCAGCAGGCCCCGGTCGACGTGCACCATGGGCAGCGTCTCGGGGATGTCCAGGTCCACGCCGTCCTCGGGCACCCCGCCGAGCGCCATGGGCACGACCTCGTCCAGGTCGGTCTCGCGGATGACGGGGGTCACCGTGCCGGTCTTCAGCCGGGACATGTCCAGGAGGTTGCCGACCAGGTGGTCCAGGCGGTCGGCGCCCTCCTCGATGGCCTCCAGCAGCTCGGCCCGGTCCTGTTCGGACCACTCGACGTCGTCGGAGCGCAGCGAGGACACCGCCGCCTTGATGCCGGCGAGCGGGGTGCGCAGGTCGTGGCTGACGGCGGCGAGCAGCGCGGTCCGTATGCGGTTGCCCTCCGCCAGCCGCTTGGCCCGGTCGGCCTCGTGTCGCAGGCGCCGGCGGTCCAGGACGACGGCGGCCTGCGCGGCGAACGCGGCCAGCACCCGCCGGTCGGCGGCGGGCAGCACCCGGCCCCGCAGGGACAGGGCCATGTGGTCCCCGACCGGTACGTCGACGTCCGCCTCCTCCGGGATCTTCGCGGGACGGGGTCCCACGCTGCCGGCGCAGGTCCAGGGAGCCGTGTCGCCGGTCCGCTCCAGCAGTGCGGCCGACTCCATGCCGAAGGTCTCCCGGACCCGGTCGAGGAGCGCCTCCAGCGTGGTCTCGCCGCGCAGGACGTTTCCGGCGAGGAAGGAGAGGATCTCCGACTCGGCGCGCAGCCGGGCGGCCTGGTGGGTGCGCCGGGACGCGAGGCCCACCACCGAGGCGACCGACGCCGCGACCGATACGAAGATCGCCATTGCCACGATGTTCACCGGGTCGGCGATCGTCAGGGTGTGGACGGGCGGGGTGAAGTACCAGTTGAGCAGGACGGAGCCCACCACCGCGGAGGCCAGCGCCGGGAACAGCCCGCCCAGCAGGGCCGCCGCCACCGTCACGGTGAGGAACAGCAGCATGTCGTTGGCGAGGCCGACGTCCGGGGCGGTGCCGGTCAGCAGCCAGGTGAGCAGGACGGGGCCGAGCACGCCGACGAGCCAGCCCGTCACGACCCGGGACCGCCCGAGGCGGGCCCGGCGCGCCACCGGCAGCCCGCGGCCCTTGCCCGCCTCGGCGTGCGTGACGAGGTGGACGTCGAGGTCGGGACCTGACTCCCGGGCCACGGTGGCCCCCACACCCGGTCCGAGGACGTACTGCCGGCTGCTGCGACGGGAGACGCCCAGCACGATCTGGGTGGCGTTCACGCCCCGGGCGAAGTCCAGCAGGGCGGCCGGTATGTCGTCGCCGACGACGTGGTGGAAGGTGCCGCCGAGGTCCTCCACGAGGGTGCGCTGGACGGCCAGTTCCTTCGGGGAGGCGGCGGTCAGTCCGTCGCTGCGGGAGATGTAGACGGCCAGGACCTCGCCGCCGGCGCCCTTCTCGGCCAGCCGTACGGCGCGCCGTATCAGGGTGCGGCCCTCGGGGCCGCCGGTCAGACCGACCACGATCCGCTCGCGCGAGCCCCAGATGGCCGAGACCCGGTGCTCGCTGCGGTACTGGTTCAGATACGCGTCGACCCGGTCCGCCACCCACAGCAGCGCCAGCTCCCGCAGGGCGGTGAGGTTGCCGGGGCGGAAGTAGTGGGACAGGGCCGCGTCGACCTTGTCGGGCCGGTAGATGTTGCCGTGCGCCATGCGGCGGCGCAGCGCCTCCGGTGACATGTCGACCAGCTCGATCTGGTCGGCGCGCCGTACCACCTCGTCGGGCACGGTCTCCTGCTGCCGTATCCCGGTGATCGACTCCACCACGTCACCCAGCGACTCCAGGTGCTGGATGTTGACGGTCGAGACGACGTCGATCCCGGCCGCGAGCAGCTCCTCGACGTCCTGCCAGCGCTTGGCGTTGCGCGAGCCGGGGACGTTGGTGTGGGCGAGCTCGTCCACCAGGGCCACCTGGGGGCGCCGGGCGAGCACCGCGTCCACGTCCATCTCGGTGAACGTGCCTCCCCGGTACCCGATCTCCTTGCGCGGCACCTGCTCCAGGCCGTGCAGCATCACCTCGGTGCGCGGCCGGTGGTGGTGTTCGACGAAGGCGACCACGCAGTCGGTGCCACGCTCCACCCGGCGGTGCGCCTCGGACAGCATCGCGTACGTCTTGCCGACGCCGGGTGCCGCGCCCAGGTAGATCCGGAGCTTGCCGCGTGTCATGTCGTCCCTCGAAGCGGTGGCCTGTGCCGGGCCCGGTGATCGGACAGCGGGGATGGGAAGGGTCGGTCTCCAGTCTGCGACGGAGCGGGCCGGGTCACTTGTCGGTCGTGAGGTCCTTGAGCGCGATGTTGAGTTCGAGGACGTTGACCCGGGGCTCCCCCACGAAGCCGAGCGTGCGGCCCGTGGTGTGGTCGTCGACCAGCTTCTCGACCCGCGTGACGGACAGGCCGTTCCTCGCGGCGACCCTGTGCACCTGGAGATCGGCGTACTGCGGGGAGATGTCCGGGTCCAGGCCGGAGCCGGAGGAGGTCACCGCGTCCGCGGGGACGTCCGAGGGCCTGACCGTGTAGCCGGGCACCGAGTTGTCCTTGACGACCTTGGCCTTCGCCTCCTCGACCGACCGCAGGAGCTTCCCGCTGTCGCCGGCCAGGTTGGTGGCGCCGGAGAGGATCAGCCTGTACTGCGTGTTGAGGCTGTTCGTGCCGAGGCCGTTCGCCGGGCGGGGCTGGAAGTACTCGGGTCCGTAGCCCTGTTGCCCGATCAGGGACGAGCCGACGACCCTGCCGTCCGCCCTGATCTCGGAGCCGTTCGCCCTGCCGGGGAAGAGCCCCTGGGCGATGCCGGTGACGACCAGCGGGTAGACGACGCCGGTCACCAGGGTCAGCACGAGCAGGGCTCGTAGGCCCGCCGCGAGCAGCCGGGCGGTGTTCGTCACGGAGTTGTTCATGGCTATCAGCACGCTTTCCAGTGGTTACAGCCCGGGGACGAGGGAGATGAGCAGGTCGATGAGCTTGATGCCGAGGAAGGGGGCGATCAGCCCGCCGAGGCCGTAGATCCCGAGGTTGCGGCGCAGCATCCGGTCCGCGCTCATCGGCCGGTAGCGGACGCCCTTCAGGGACAGCGGCACCAGCGCGACGATGATCAGCGCGTTGAAGACGACGGCCGACAGGATCGCGGAGTCGGGCGAGGACAGGTGCATGATGTTCAGCTTGTCCAGACCCGGGTAGACCGCCGCGAACAGCGCCGGGATGATCGCGAAGTACTTCGCCACGTCGTTGGCTATGGAGAAGGTCGTCAACGCGCCCCGGGTGATGAGGAGTTGCTTGCCGATCTCCACGATCTCGATGAGCTTGGTCGGGTTGGAGTCGAGGTCGACCATGTTGCCGGCCTCCTTGGCGGCCGACGTCCCGGTGTTCATCGCCACGCCGACGTCCGCCTGCGCGAGGGCGGGGGCGTCGTTGGTGCCGTCACCGGTCATCGCGACCAGCTTGCCGCCCGCCTGCTCCCTCTTGATCAGGGCCATCTTGTCCTCGGGGGTGGCCTCGGCGAGGAAGTCGTCGACGCCGGCCTCCTCGGCGATCGCCTTCGCGGTCAGCGGGTTGTCACCCGTGATCATGACGGTCTTGATGCCCATGCGGCGCAGTTCCTCGAACCGCTCCCGCATGCCCTGCTTGACGACGTCCTTCAGATGGATGACACCGAGGACGCGGGCACCCCTGCCGTCCTGGACGGCCACCAGCAACGGCGTGCCGCCCGCTTCCGAGATGCGGTCGGCGATCTTGTCCGCGTCCTCGACGACCTGCCCGCCCTGCTCCTCGACCCAGGCGATGACCGAACCGGCGGCGCCCTTGCGGATCTTCCTGCCGTCGACGTCCACCCCCGACATGCGGGTCTGGGCGGTGAACGGGATCCATTCGGCGCCGACCAGCTCCCCCTGGTACCGCTCGCGCAGCCCGTACCTCTCCTTCGCCAGGACGACGACGGAACGGCCCTCGGGGGTCTCGTCCGCGAGCGAGGACAGCTGGGCGGCGTCGACCACCTCGGCCTCGGTGGCGCCGCGCACCGGCACGAACTCGGCGGCCTGCCGGTTGCCGAGGGTGATGGTGCCGGTCTTGTCCAGCAGCAGGGTGGAGACGTCCCCGGCGGCCTCCACCGCACGTCCCGACATGGCCAGGACGTTGCGCTGGACCAGCCGGTCCATGCCGGCGATGCCGATCGCGGAGAGCAGCGCGCCGATGGTGGTCGGGATCAGGCAGACCAGCAGCGCCACCAGCACGACCATCGTCAGGTGCGTGCCCGCGTAGTTCGCGAACGGCGGCAGCGTGGCGCAGGCCAGCAGGAAGACGATCGTCAGGGACGCCAGCAGGATGTTCAGCGCGATCTCGTTCGGCGTCTTCTGCCGGGCCGCGCCCTCGACCAGGTTGATCATCCGGTCGATGAACGTCTCACCGGGCCTTGTCGTGATCTTGATGACGATCCGGTCGGAGAGCACCTTCGTGCCGCCGGTCACGGCGGAGCGGTCGCCGCCGGACTCACGGATGACCGGGGCGGACTCGCCGGTGATCGCCGACTCGTCGACGCTCGCGACGCCCTCGACGACGTCGCCGTCACCGGGGATGACGTCGCCGGCCTCGCAGACCACCAGGTCACCGATGGTCAGCTCGGTGCCCGGCACCCGCTCCTCGGACGTGCCGTCCGCGAGCAGCCGGCGGGCGACGGTGTCGGTCTTCGCCTTGCGCAGGGTGTCCGCCTGGGCCTTGCCGCGGCCCTCGGCGACCGCCTCGGCCAGGTTGGCGAAGACCACGGTCAGCCACAGCCAGGCGCTGATCGTCCAGCCGAACCAGTCGCCCGGGTCCGTGAAGGAGAACACCGTGGTCAGCACCGAGCCGATCCACACCACGAACATCACGGGCGACTTGACCATCGCCCGCGGGTCGAGCTTGCGGAAGGCGTCCGGCAGCGACCTGACCAGCTGCTTCGGATCGAAGAGGCCCGCACCGACCCGGCCCTCGGGAGCCTTGTGACCCGTCGGTGCGTCCCGGTGGGGCGCAAGGGTGGGAGTGGACATCGCGTCCTCGTGCTTCTGTATCTCGTGTTTCTGGATGTCGGTGGTCATCACGCCAGCCCCTCGGCGAGCGGGCCCAGCGCCAGCGCCGGGAAGTAGGTCAGACCGGTGATGATCAGGATCGCGCCCACCAGCAGGCCGGTGAACAGCGGCTTCTCGGTGCGCAGCGTGCCCGCGCTCACCGGCACCGGCCTCTGCCCGGCCAGCGAGCCGGCCAGCGCGAGGACGAACACCATCGGCAGGAAACGGCCGAGCAGCATCGCCAGTCCGGTCATGGTGTTGAACCAGTCGGTGTTCGCGTTCAGACCGGCGAAGGCCGAACCGTTGTTGTTCGACGCCGAGGTGAAGGCGTAGAGCACCTCGGAGAACCCGTGCGCGCCGGAGTTCAGCATCGAGTGCGGCGGGGTCGGCAGCGCCATGGAGGCGGCGGTGAGGACCAGCACCAGCGCCGGGGTGATCAGGATGTAGGCGGCGGCGAGCTTCATCTCCCGGGCGCCGATCTTCTTGCCCAGGTACTCGGGCGTACGGCCGACCATCAGGCCCGCGAGGAACACCGCGATGACCGCCATGATCAGCATGCCGTACAGGCCGGAGCCGACACCGCCGGGCGCGATCTCGCCCAGCATCATGCCGAGCAGCGTGATCCCGCCGCCCAGGCCCGTGAAGGAGGAGTGGAAGGAGTCGACCGCGCCCGTCGACGTCAACGTCGTCGACACGGCGAAGATGGAGGAACCGCCGACCCCGAAGCGGACCTCCTTGCCCTCCATCGCCCCTCCCGCGGCCTGGGACGCCGGGCCGTGGTGGGCGAACTCCGTCCACATCATCAGCGAGACGAAGGCCAGCCAGATGGTGAACATGGTGGCGAGGATCGCGTAGCCCTGCTTCACCGAGCCGACCATCACGCCGAAGGTGCGGGTCAGCGAGAACGGGATCACCAGGATCAGGAAGATCTCCAGGAGGTTGGTGAGCGGGGTGGGGTTCTCGAAGGGGTGGGCGGAGTTGGCGTTGAAGTAGCCGCCGCCGTTGGTGCCCAGCTCCTTGATGGCCTCCTGGGAGGCGACCGCGCCACCGTTCCACTGCTGCGAGCCGCCCATGAACTGACCCACCTCATGGATGCCGGAGAAGTTCTGGATCGCGCCGCACGCGACCAGGATCACCGCGGCGACGGCGGCGATCGGCACCAGGATCCGCAGGGTGCCGCGCACCAGGTCGGCCCAGAAGTTGCCCAGCTCACCGGTGCGCGAACGGGCGAAGCCCCGCACCAGCGCCACGGCGACGGCCATGCCCACGGCCGCGGAGACGAAGTTCTGCACCGCGAGACCGGCCGTCTGCACGACGTGGCCCATGGTCTGCTCGCCGTAGTACGACTGCCAGTTGGTGTTGGTCACGAAGGACACGGCCGTGTTGAACGACTGCGCCGGGTTCACCGAGGAGAAGCCCACCGAGCCGGGCAGGACGCCCTGGAGCCGCTGGAGCAGGTAGAGGAAGAGGACGCCCACGACCGAGAAGGCGAGGACACCGCGCAGATACGCGGGCCAGGTCAGCTCAGCGTCAGGATTGGCGCCGATGGCCTTGTAGATCCACCTCTCCACCCGCAGGTGCTTCTTCGAGGAGTAGACCCGGGCCATGTAGGTGCCGAGCGGAATGTGGACGAGCGCCAGCGCGCCGATCAGGGCGAGCAACTGGAGCACGCCCGCGAGGACGGGACTCATGTCTGCGCTCAGAACCTCTCCGGGAAGATCAGGGCGAGGACGAGATAGCCCAGCAGGGCGACGGCCACGACCAGGCCGACGACGTTCTCGGCGGTCACAGCTTCGTCACCCCCCGGGCGACGAGAGCCACCAGCGCGAAACCGGCGAGCACGGTGACGACGAAGGCCAGATCGGCCATCGCGAACTCCTGGAATGAGGTTCGGTGGAAACGGACGTGTACGAGGAAAGCTCCTCTCCGGCCGGTTCCGATCGCCCGTTGACGGCCCTCTTACGGCGGCGCCGACAGCTTTGACGGGTCTCTTACGTCGTCGCCCGACGGGTGCCCGGAGGTGCCGGAGGTGCCGGACACGCGAGAACCGAACCCGGCACTGACGCGCCCATGACAGATATGACGAACTGAGGAACTCTTCGGCGCGGTGGTGTCCTGGGGCCGGGGAGCCGCGTAGAAGAAAGGGGGCCGCGTGTGACGCGAGTGGCAGCGGCCTGTCGTTCACCCGCTCACGGACGAAGGAGTCGTATGCGCAGATACGTACGTGTGTCGAGAGCACTTGGGGTGGCGCTTGTGACAGGGGGTGCCCTGCTGGCCTGGG
>NZ_JBEXZD010000132.1:0-21937 GCF_040628575.1 Streptomyces sp. NPDC006393 | reverse complement strand
CGGCATCACCAGCATGGCCGTCAACAAGGAACCCAAGTGGCGCCACAACGAGGAAGAGCTGACCAGCGGCTACGACCCGCACTGGCGAGCCTGACCGCATCGGGCGCCCCCGCCGCCCCGGCCGGAGTGACGAGACCTCTCCGACGGCGGCCACATGGGGCCGCGCCGCGGAGCAGCTCCTCGCGGAGCTGACCGAACGACGATGCGCACGATGGAAAGGAGCAGACGATGGGCGGGATCAGGGTCGGCAAGCCTGACGTGAAGCCCGACGCCCCCGGACACGTCTCCGGGCTGCACCAAGGGAACTCGGGCCCCTACCAACGGCAGCCGGGACACCATGAGGACGGTACGTCCGACGCCCGGCGGTCCACCGGCATCCACTGGAAGAAGCACAACGCGATCATGAAGATCATGCCGAACATTTCGCCCGGATGACCCGACGGGCAGCAGCGACGTGCGACAGCGGACGTACAGCCTTCGGCGCCGGCTGCCGCCATCCGGTCGAACCGTCTCCGCTGCCCGACAGCCCCGTTATGACGTCAGGGTGACCCACCGGCTGGTGTCGCTTGCATGCACACACTGCTGGTATCGGTTCGGGGCGCCCTCGTGTTCCTGGCAGCTCCAGGCGGCGCCCGCCGCGCGAACGGTGGTGGCTCCCTCACCGCCTCCGCTGCTCCAGACCTGGGTATAGGCACCCGCCACTTGAAGCACCGCCGGACACTCTTCGGCACGTGCAGTCGACACGGCGAGCCCCGAGGCGGTCAGAACCGACCAACCCCCGGACGGCTCAGCGCACACACAGCAACGCACGACACGCAGGGCCACCGCCTTCCCGTATCGAAGTACCGCCGGGAGCTGGGCTTTCGCTCCAAGTCCAGGACCCGACTCGCACACTTGGCCGATATTCGCACCTAAAAGCGAACAATGCGGACGTGGCCGCTTCGAGGCACGGTATGCGTGCGGGCGGGGGCCGGTTTCCAGCCCCCCTTCTTCCCGAGCATCGGACCAGCCGAAGGAATCGTGATGTCCGTAGCCACAGACTTGCTCGTTCCGGCGTTGCGCGAGGTCCGCGACGCCAAAGCGGAGCTTGCCGACCGCTTCAAAGCCCACCTCGCCGTCACGCCACCCGGTGAACACCGGGACGTCCTCGAGCGCCGCCTCGGTGACGCCCGCGGCCACATGTACCGCATCGACGAACGCCTGGATACCTTGCAGCCCCGCGGGCTGGTGCAGAGCGTGCTCGGGGGTGCCTGGGAGCTCACCGGGCAAGCGGCCCGGCTGCCCTTCGACATGGCGCTGTCGGTCCCGGCGGCGGTGTTCCGCAGCCGCGGAGCGGCGACGGAGCTGCGGCTGCTCAAGAACGCCGAGGACGAGTATGCGGTCACCGCGCTGGCCCTGGCCGTCTGCCGGGCCGCCGAGCGCATCGCCCGGCAGGCCGAGGACGCCGTCAGCGCCGAGCTGCTCAGCACCGTCCGCCATGACGACGAGGAGGCGCTGGAAGAGCTCGCCGGGGCCCTTGAACAGCACGCCGAAGCCGCGGTGGCGGCCACCGAGAACACAGCCGATCTGAGCGTCGGCGGTGCCGCCCTTGCGGTGCGCGAGTGGAGCAGTTGGCTGCGGGAGACGGCCGAACGCATGCCGGGCGCAGACCGGCTCCAGGGGCAACCGCGGGGAGCCCTCATCTCGGACGACGAACTGCCGATCCCCGACTACCGCCGGCTCAGCACGAAGATGATCGTCGACCGGCTCCCGCACCTGACGCAGACGGACCTGGGTATCGTCGGCGCCTACGAGCGCTCCCACGCGCGCCGCCCCGCTGTCCTGTGCCGTATCGCCGCGCTGCTCGGGCCGGTGCCCTGGCCCGGATACGACAGCATGACCGAGGAGGAGGTCCTCAAGCGGCTCAGTGACGCCGAACCGAGCCAATGTCGGCGTGTCCTGGAATACGAGCGCCGCCATCAGGCACGCTCCCCGATCCTCATCAGGGCCGCCGAACCGGCCGCGGAACGAGTGCCCGCCTGACCTGGTGCGGCTCGCGCGGGACACCCGGCGTCGCGCCCCGGCCGGCCCCCCTTGCCCCGTCGGCCCCGCGGTCAGGACTCAAGCGGTTGACTGCGGGGCTCGGGGGCCTCGCCGAGCGGCTCGCGGCCAAGACCCCGGCCACGGTGGGTGGGACACGTCTCGATCCAGTCCACCATCGCGGTGCGGTCGGGTCCGACGCTGACGACGGCTTCCGCGACCGGCTCGTCCTCGGGGCGCAATGGGCGTACCCCCATGCCGCTGCCCGAACTGCGTGAAAGGGCCATGGTGTCGGTCCGCACAGACCCTGACGTTCATACCCGCTACGTTTCAGCGTCCTCCGATTCGTCCCCGCTGTCACGGGTGCACAGAGAATCCGCGGCCACGGCCTGCCCTGCTGCGATCAGCAGCGAGCGAATCTGGTCGATGACCGGCTGGTGCAGCGGCAGCGTCAGATGACCGACGCCGGGCACGAGGACGTTGCGGGCCTTCAGGTCGGGATGGTCGATGCGGGCCCTGGCAGCGGGTACGACAGCCTCGTCCAGGTCGCTGTAGAAGGCCACGAACCGGGTACGGCATCCGGGGGCCGGCTGGGCGAGTTCGGTCAGCACTTCGCTTCCCGGCCGTAGCTGGCGCAACAGCGGATGCGGTGGGGCCAGCAGAGCCGTCACGGTGCCGCCGTGCGGCGCCGCCAGCGTGATCACCAACGGTACGTACGCGTCCCCGCCGAGCCGCTGGACGTAGTAGCGGGCGATCAGCCCACCAAGGCTGTATCCGATCAGGAACACAGGCCTGCCCTCATTCCGGCTGTGCGCCAGCTCCACCTGGTCGGCAAGCACCCGGGCCGCCGTACGGATGTCCGGGCTGAGCGCGTTGTAGCTCACCGGGACGAAGGGGCCGGCGCCGCAACCGCCCAGACCCCGCTCCAGGGAGGAGACGACCCACTCCCGGTCGGCCAGACCGTGCACCAGCAGCACCGGGATCCCCGGCTCAGTGGGGCACAGTTCGTCTCGGTCCTCCGACCGCGCGGGCCGGGCATGGCCAAGCCGCCCGGTCAGCTGCCCGACGCCCTCCACGGCGACGTCCAGCGGCAGCCGGGCCAGGCGCACCGCGGCCCGGCCGGCCTCGACACCGAGGCCGCGCACCGGCGACAGTCCTGGCACCGACAGTTGCGTCCTGAAGGGAGTACCCGTGGCACCTCACCTCCCACCTATGCCCGAATTGTCCCATAGAGGAAATCGGAAGGCGTAGGCGGCAAGAACTTCATGGTCGGGGTGGGGTCACGGACGGATCCTGGTGTTGTCTCCGGTGACGGCCGTGCCGATCGTCTGTGCGGCGATCGACCGCTCACCGGACGCGGTGATCGTCACCGCACCGGCTGCGGGAAGCTGGGCGGCCAGTTCGGCAAGCAACTGCGGATCCTCCCTCAGCGTCCGCTTGATCTGCTGACGCAGCGCGGCCGCGGCATCGGTGTCCTCCGGCCCCTCGGCCGCCTCACGTACCGCCGCCTCCAGCTCGGGACGTCCGGCCGGGCTCCGGCGCCGCCACACCGCGTGCAAAATACTGCGCCCTGCGTTCGCCGTGGCTCCCACCGCAGCGTCCTCAGCTCGGGCCAGCACCCCCGCACCATAGGCGCCCAGGGCCGCGCTCAGATACGGCCCTGCCTGCTCCAGGAACTGCACGATCTCCGCTTCCACAACCCACCCCCGCGTTCCTGCCATTGATCGAGGCAAGGGCTCAGACTACGCCGCCCAGCCGGCGCGCAGGCGGCAACTCCGCCTCGGCTGCGTCGATCCTTGCGCGGATCTGTGTGACGAGCGGGTTCTCCGGGCCCATGACGGGCTCGATCCGGTCGAGGGCTGCGCGATAGAGGGCGATCGACTTCCGGTGTGCGCCGGCCTCCTGGTGGGTGTCCGCCAGGGTGAGTTGGGCGCTCAGGACATTCGGGTGGTCGCCGAGGGTCTGCTGCCAATGGGCGAGGTTGGCTTCGTACAGTGGCACGGCCAGATCGGGTCGGCCGTCGGCCCGGTAGATCTCGGCCAGGTACTGCCGTTGCTCGAGTGTGTCCGGGTGGGTGGCGCCAATTTCCTTCTCGGTGAGCGCGACGCTGTGTTCCAGCAGCTCGGTCGCCCGGGCGAGTCCGCCGGACCTGCCGTGCGCGCGGGCCAGCGTGGTGGTGCAGCGGAGTGTTTGCGGGTGGGTGACGCCGAGTGCGGACGCGAGTTGCGCGCGGACTCCCTCCAAGACGGCGACCGCCTGTGCCGCGTTGCCGGACTCGAGGTGGGCGGCGGCCAGGTTCGTCCGGCTGGTGACGGTGTGCGGGTGCGTGTCGCCGAAGATGAGACTGGAGTTCCGCACGGTGGCTTCGAGGAGTTGGACGGCGCGCGGGGCGTCGCCGGCTGTGAGGTGTGCGGTGGCCAGGTTGCTCCGGCACACCGCGGTGTGCGGGTGGTCCTCGCCCAGCGACCGGATGCACCGTTCCAGTGTCGTCTCCGCGAGGGTCACGGCCCGCGCCGGATCGTCCGCCTGGCGCAATGCGTCGGCCAGACTGATGTAGTTGGCCAGCGTGTCCGGGTGGGACCCGCCGAAGACCTGCTCGCACTGGGCGACGACGGTCTCGAACAGCGGGACGGCGCGAGCTGGGTCGCCCGCCGCGAGGTGGGCCTTCGCGAGGCCGCTTCGGGTGGCGAGGGTGTGGGGGTGGGTCTCGCCGAGCAGCCTGGCACGGTGCTCGAGGATGCTGTCGTACTGGGCGATCGCCCGGCCGGCGTCTCCGGCGGCCTGGTAGGCCTGCGCCAGCCCGTTCCTGGTGGTCAGGGTCTGGGGGTGGTCGTCGCCGAGCAGGTGGGCGCTCTGAGCGGCCGCGGTCTCCAGCAGTGGCAGCGAACGGGACGGGTTCCCGGCGTCACGGTAGGCGCAGCCGAGGTTCGCGCGGACGGTGATGGTCTCCGGGTGCGCCTCGCCGTACACCTCCTCGCACCGGGCCAGGACCGTTTCGAGATGACGTGCCGCCTGGTCGGGGCGTCCGGCGATCGCATAGGCGTAGGCGAGGTTGCCCCGGCTGGTGATGGTTTCGGGATCGCTGTCGCCGAGCGCCTTCTGCCACTGGGCGAGGACGGCGGTGTACATCGGAATGGCACGGGACAGGTCGCCTGAGGCGAGGTAGGCCGCCGCCAGGCCTTGCCGGCTGGTCAGCGTGGCAGGATGGGTCGGTCCCAGGGATCGCTCGTACTGCGTGAGGGTCGCCTCGTGCAGGGAGACGGCGCGATCCAGGTCGCCGGACGCGTGATAGGTGCGGGCCAGCTCAGCGCAGCTGACGAGAGTGTCGGGGTGGTCGCTGCCAAGTGCTCGCCTACGCCGGGCCAACGTCTCCTCGTGGAGTGCTACGGCACGGGCAAGGTCGCCGGCGTCACGGTAGGAGTTGGCGAGGTTGGAGTTGACGGTCAGCGTCCCCGGGTGAGAGTCGCCGAAGACTTGCGCGCACTGGGCGACCATCGGTTCGAGGATCGCGATGGACCGGTCGAAGTCCCCGGCTCCGTGGTGGGCGTTGGCCAGGTTCGCGCGCACCTTCATGGTGAGTTCGTGCTCGGCGCCGGCGAGCGCTTCGCAGCCGGCGAGGGCCGCCGTGAGCAGCGGAACGGCGCGGGCGTCGTGGCCGAGGCCCTGGAGATAGCCCGCAGCGCTCGCGTACCGTCCGGCGGGAAAGGTGTCAGCGTGTCCGTCAGGAGTGGTGGCGGCGAGGGCGACGAGGTGCGGGAGCAGCCGATCCCAGGCGGGTGACCGGCCAGAGCTGGGCGGTTCTCCCAGCGGGACGACCGCGGCGCACAGTAGCCGTTCGGCCTCCAGCCGGCCGGCCGGCGCCGTGCCTTCAGGGGGCGACTGGTTCCGGAGGGTGGCCTGGACAAGTCGGTGGACGCTCACTGTGTCCCGGGTGAGGGAGACCATGCAGTAGACGCCAAGGACCCCGAGGGCCTCGTGAAGGTCGTCGCTGTCGTCGGCGATCGGGGTCAGCAGTTCCACTGGGATGTCGTCGGGGGCCAGCCACGCCAACGTGGACAGGACGGAGACTGCCAGGGGGTTGCGCTCCGTGAGGGTGCTGATCGTCTGGCGCCAGATCCGGGCGACGGTGCGTTCCGGGTCCACACCTTCGGGAGCCTTGTCCAACGCGCCTACCAGCCTTCGGCGGTAACGTTCGATGCCGATCGTCGGATTCTGCGCAAGGTAGGCGCTGGCCTGCATGAGTGCGATGGGAAGCTGCCCCAGGTCAGCGGAGAGCGCCCGGATCTCCTGCATCTGACGGTGGGTCGGCGGAGTCGCGCCGAGCACCTGCCTACAGAGAAGTTCGCTCGCCGCAGCCAGGTCGAGTACGTCGAGTGCCAGCGTCGCGACGGAGGTCGGCCAGCCGGCTGACCGTCGGCTGGTGGCGATGACGTGGCCGTTGGGCGTGCTGACGTAGGGCCGCAGATCGGCCGGATCCTCGACGTTGTCGAAGACCAGCAGCCACCCCGGATGCCACTGCAGCCACAACTTCGCCCAGGCGGCGCGCTCTTCGGTGGATGCGCTGCCGGCCCACACGGGGATCAGTCGCAGAGCGAGGTCGGCCAGCGATTGCTCGATGTGGACGGGCGATCCGGCGGCAATCCACCACACGACGGTGTAGTCGCGACGGTGTCTGTGGGCATACGCAAGCGCGAGGGTGCTCTTTCCGACGCCGCCGAGGCCCTGGACGACGGCGGTCCCGGTGGCCCGCGGCCCGAGCGTGCCGCGCAGCCGGCCCAGCTCGCTTGTGCGGCCGAAACACAGAGGAAGCGGCGGCAGGTTGGTGAGCCCGGCAGGTGCCTGGACATCGCGCGCCGAGTTCAGCAACTCGCCCGTCAGAACGGTGACCGGGCCGGTGATCGCTGTCCCGATGTGGTGGGCGGCGACGGATCCGGTCCCTGTCGCCTCGAAGGTTAAGTCCGTCACCGCGGGACCCGCCGACTCTCGTGGCCAACGGTGACCGTCGACCTTTCCCTGCCGCTTCGGGGCATGGCCCGGACCGAAGAAGTCTGCCGCACCGACGGGCTACTGCGTGCCTTCATCTCAGTCCCCTCTGCGGGCCGGCTGGATGTCTCGCTCTCCAGCACAGAGCGTACGCGTTCCCCATGGCGGGTCAGTATCGGCCGAGCGGTGGCGAGGGTCACGTCCGTGACAGACACCACCGGAGCGCCCGTCCTCCTCATCACCCATCTCCAAGGCCGCCTCGAACGGCTCCTCTTGATGCGCCGGAGCTGAGGGATTCTCGTGGTGGAGGCCTTTGGAAGCCGGTGGACCAAGACCGGACAACTCCACGCCCACCGTCCGTCGAGCCTCGGACGATGACGCGCGGGCCGGTCAAGCGGGGAGCCATCTGGGCCACCACGGTGGCACGTTGTCGAGCGAGCAGACATTGTTGTCGCTGGCGACTCCGGTCGGGGTGCCGATCACGGCGAAGTGGACGAGCGCGATGGCCACAAGAGCGACAGCAAGCGCCGCTGACGGAGCCGCGAGCCTCACTCGGGCCTGATGAGCCGGGCGGACAAGGACCGCCGCCACAGCCCACACCCCAAGGCCGGCGACCGCGACCGAGGCGACAGAAAGGACGGGTTCCCACGTCCACAGATCAAAGAATCCGGGGTGCTCCCGCTTCAGCAGCCGGCACGTCCTGCGCGCCTCGCGCGACAGACGGTAGACGCCGTAACCGGCACAGACAGTCACCAACAGGACAAGGCAACTGACTCGAGCGGGGTCTGGGCCCAGCTGTCTGTTCATACATGAGGCTGACGCTCGAGTTGCTGTCAATGGTTCCCGGCGGACTGCTGCGAGCACGAGGTGGGTGCGCCGCCATGTGAAGGGGTCTGCGAGCAGTGCAGTCAGTGGCGCAAAGATGCCGGTGACCTGCGTGAGGCAGAGGGCAGCAGGAGCGCGGGGCCGCGACCGGTCCCCTGTTCCGGTCGCGGCCCCGTGTTGGTGGGTGTGGAGACTGGTCACGAGCCGCAGCAGCCGCCCGCCGGGCCCTCTTCGACAGATGCCTTCGTGCCGAGCTGGATCAGCTGCGGTGCCGGAGCGCAGCACCCTCCGCCGCTCTGGTCTGCTTCGAGGGCGTCGAACAGGCCCGCTCCACCGCACACCCCGGTTTCGGGGAGGGTGAGTTCGACGCGGTCGGCGGACTCGGTGTCACCGGCGATGGCGGCCACGACGGAGCGGACCTGCTCATAGCCGGTCATGGCGAGGAACGTCGGGGCGCGGCCGTAGGACTTCATGCCGACCAGGTAGATGCCCTGTTCCGGGTGTGCCAGTTCGCGGTGGCCGTGCGGGTGGACCGAGCCGCAGGAGTGCTGGTTGGGGTCGATCAGCGGAGCCAGCTCGATCGGGGCCTGAAGGCGCTCGTCCAGGCCGAGCCGGATCTCCGACAGGAACGACAGGTCCGGCCGGAAGCCGGTCAGCACGATCACCTCGTCCACCGGCTCCAGGCGACGGCCGTCCTCGGCGACCAGAACCAGGCGGCCGTCGCTGTCGCGCTCGATCACCTCGGTGCGGAAGCCCGTGACCGCGTCCGCGTAGCCGTCGTCCACGGCTGCCTTTGCCGCCAGCCCGAGGGCGCCGCGGGCCGGGAGCTGATCGGCGGTGCCACCGCCGAAGGTCGAGCCGGAGATGCCACGGCGCAGGATCCACACCGCGTGCGTTGCGGTGCCGTCGTCGGTCTTGGCGAGGTCGGCGAGGTAGGCCAGTGCGGTGAAGGCGGAGGCACCGGAGCCGACGACGGCGGTGCGCTTGCCCGCGTACCGTGCCCGTACCGCCGGGTCCTTCAGGTCAGGGACGCGGTAAGTGATCTTCTCGGCGGCCGCGTGCTCGCCGAGGGCGGGCAGGCCGCTGCCGCCGGCGGGACCGGGGATGGTCCAGGTGCCGGAGGCGTCGATGACCGCCCGAGCGAACAGCCGTTCCTCGCGGCCGTCAGCGTGGGTGACGTGGACGACGAAGGGCTGGGCTTCGCGGTCGGCGTCGACGATCCGGTCGCGGCCGGTGCGAGAGACGCCGGTGACCCGGGCGCCGGTGCGCACGCGGTCGCCGAGGACGTCGGCGAGCGGCTGCAGGTAGCGGTCGGCCCAGTCACCGCCGGAGGGGTAGGAGGCGGGGTCGGGCTTGACCCAGCCGGTCGGGGCGAGGAGCTTTTCGGCGGCCGGGTCGGTGAGCTCGCTCCAGGTGGAGAACAGCCGCACGTGACTCCACTGGCGTACGGCGCTGCCCGCTGTGCTGCCGGCTTCCAGGACGAGCGGTTGGATACCGCGCTCCACCAGGTGGGCGGCGGCGGCCAGGCCGGCCGGTCCGGCTCCGATGACCACGACGGGCAGGTTCTGCTTTTCCATGGCGGCTGTTCCTCGATGTCGTTGGGGCGCGGGTGGTTCAGCGGGTGGTTCAGCGGAGGGGAGCGTGGGTGGCGAGCGCGAGGTGCACGCTGCGGCGCTCGGCACCCGCCCGGCACGCGGCGTCGCACACCTCCGAGCAGCTGTCGCAGAACCGGACGCCGGCCAGGTGCCGGGCGGTGGAGCGGGCGAGGAACCCTCGGACCCAGGCGGCCATGCGGACTCCCTGTTTCGATTCCTGTCGATGTCTTGAGCGGCAAGCATGGCACCTGTATCGATAGACGTCAACATAGATATCCATCGAATCCAGGGTTGCACTGGAGATGCAAGACGGCGGCCGTCTCTCAACGCGGGCCGCGGTCGCAGCCTCCGGCACCTTCGGCCACCCGTACCGCCCTGCCCTTCCCCCTCTGAACTACTGCAGCGGCGCGGTGCTGCACGCCGCCCGCTACCGCACGCCAGAGCCCTTCGCCGGTCAACGCGTCGCGGTGATGGGCGCAGGAAACTCCGCAGTGCAGATCGCCGCCGAGCTCGCCGGCCCCTCTCGGGTCACCCTGGCGAGCCGCGCCCCGGTGCAGCTCGCCCGTCAGTGGATCCTCGGTGGGGACCTGCATTTCTGGCTGAGGGATACGGGCCTCGACGCGGCACAGATGGGCGGCTTGCTGCGGGAGCCCCCGACTCAGCGCGTCATCGATGACGGTCATCGATGACGGCCGCCACCTGGCCGCCCACCTGAGGTGCCGATGACCCTGGCCCGCCTGCTTCGATGTGTGTCAACATAGATGTATGTCGAACGCCAAGGTGCTGCCACTGCTCGAACCCGACAGCCAGGGTGTGGCACCGTGCTGCCCGCCGCTGACCGAACGACCCATGACCGCCGAGGAGGCCGAGACGGCCGCCCGCATGTTCAAGGCTCTCGGCGACCCGGTCCGGCTCCGGCTGTTTTCTGCAGTCGCCTCACACGAGGACGGCGAGGCATGCGTGTGCGACATCTCCGACGTCGGCGTCTCCCAGCCGACCGTCTCCCACCACCTGAAGAAGCTCAAGGAGGCCGGGCTACTGACCTCCGAGCGCCGCGGCACCTGGGTCTACTACCGGGTGGAGCCGGCCGTGTTGGCCGCCATGGGTCAGTTGTTGACCCAGGCGTCGACCGCAGCCTGACAGTCAGCTCCGATTCGGAGGGCCAGGCGTTGTCGGTGGCGTGCGGCACCATGACGCCATGGCTGTCGATATTGCCTGGACCGCGCGCAGTTGGCCGAGTTCCCCAACCTCACCGGTGCGGAGAATCCCACGTGTGCTGCCACGCGCCGCCCGTCGCGCGGTTGGCATCGAGGATGACGAAGTCAACGCCGGGGCGGCGCAGGTGGTAGCCGACTGCGAGACCTGCCTGGCCGCCGCCGACACCACCACGTCGGTGCGCTGTGTCATACGGCCGGCTGCTGCGCCGTGAACTTCCTGCGCCAGGCCAGCGAGACGTACACCAGCGCGACCAGGACCGGTACCTCGATGAGGGGGCCGACGACGCCGGAGAGGGCCTGGCCGGAGGTGACGCCGAAGGTGGCGATGGCAACGGCGATGGCCAGCTCGAAGTTGTTGCCCGCCGCGGTGAACGCCAGGGTGGCGGTGCGGTCGTAGGCCAGGCCGATCACCTTGCCGAGCCCGAAGGTGCCGAACCACATGATCGCGAAGTACGCCAGCAGGGGCAGTGCGATCCGTGCGACGTCCAGCGGCTGCGAGGTGATCGTCCTTCCCTGCAGGGCGAAGAGGAGGACGATCGTGAAGAGCAGCCCGTACAGGGCCCACGGACCGATCTTCGGCAGGAACTTCGCCTCGTAGGACTCGCGGCCCATCTTCTGCTCGCCGATGCGGCGGGTGAGGAACCCGGCGATGAGCGGGATGCCGAGGAAGATGACGACGTTGAGTGCGATCTTCCACATGGAGATGTCCAGGTGCCGACCGTCGCCGAGGCCGAGCCGGCCGGGCAGCAGGTCGAGGTAGAACCAGCCCAGCAGGCCGAAGGCCAGGACCTGGAAGACGCTGTTGAGGGCGACGAGGACGGCGGCGGCCTCGCGGTCGCCGCAGGCGAGGTCGTTCCAGATGACGACCATGGCGATGCAGCGGGCCAGGCCGACGATGATCAGGCCGGTGCGGTACTCGGGCAGGTCCGGCAGGAAGATCCACGCCAGCGCGAACATCACCGCCGGGCCGACGAGCCAGTTGATGACCAGCGAGGAGACCATCAGCTTCTTGTCGCCGGCGACAGCGTCGAGCTTGTCGTAGCGGACCTTGGCCAGGACCGGGTACATCATGATCAGCAGGCCGACGGCGATGGGCAGAGAGATGCCGCCGATCTCGACCTTGGCCAGGGCGTCGTTCAGGCCCGGGATGGCGCGACCCAGGCCGAGGCCGAGGGTCATGGCGAGCAGGATCCAGACGGCGAGGAAGCGGTCCAGGGTCGACAGCTTCGCGACGACCGAGGTTTCCCCGGGCGGCGCGGCTGCTTCGGTGCGGATCACGGGCAGGCCCTCTTGTTGTCGGCGGTGGCGCGGGCAGTGGCGGCGAGATCGGCGAACTGCCCGGCCAGGGTCTCGATGACGTCGGGCCGCAGCTTGTAGTAGGTCCACCGGCCGCACGGCTCGGTCTCCACCACGCCGGCCTCGCGCAACACCTTCAGGTGGTTGGAGAGGTTGGTCTGCTTGGCACCGGTCTCCTCCACCAGATGGGTGGTGCACAGCGTCTCGCGGGCTAGCAGAGTCACGATCCGAAGCCTGAGCGGGTCGGCCAGTACCCGGATCAGATCAGTGTCGACTGACGTCATCATGGACTGATACTGTCACATCAGCCGAGGCTGATACCAGTCCGAGCTGATCTCAGCGAGTTCTGTCCCGACCTCCCGTCGGGACCACAGCCTGAAGGGGCAAGAACCGATGTCCTCCAGCCCGCTCGCCTCCGTGCTGTTCGTCTGCGTCCACAACGCCGGTCGTTCCCAGATGGCCGCCGGATTCCTCTCCCACCTCGCGGGCGACCGAGTCGAGGTGCGCTCCGCCGGTTCCATCCCGGGTGACCGGGTGAACCCCGCCGCAGTGGAGGCCATGGAGGAGGTCGGCATCGACATCTCCGAGGCCAGGCCGAAGATCCTCACCACCGAGGCCGTCCAGGCGTCCGACTACGTAATCACCATGGGCTGCGGTGACGCCTGCCCGATCTTCCCCGGCAAGAAGTACCTCGACTGGGCCCTGGAGGACCCTGCCGGCAAGGGCGTCGAGGCCGTCCGCCCCATCCGCGACGAGATCAAGACTCGCATCGAGGCGCTGATCGCCGAGATCGACGCCACTGCGGAGCACGAGGGCTGACGTTCACCGCCACCAGCGGGGTGAACAACGTCGGTTCTCACCCCGCCGGCGGCTCGCTGCTGTACGGCGGCGGAGTAGGTCGCGGGTTGAAGCGCCACCACCCCACCGCGCAGAGTCCTGGTCCGCCACTCGCGTTTGGGGACACGATGACGGCCCTACCGGCCCGACAGAGATGATCAGCTCCCATCCGCGAACAGGCCGAGACCGCGACACTGCGCGATCAGACGGGCGCCTCGATCCGACTCGGGCTCCTCCCGTGATCTCCGCTGGATCTAATCGCCGGTCGTGCCGTCGAGCATCTCGCGCAGGATGTCCAGGTGGCCGTTGTGGCGGGCCGTCTCCTCGGTGAGGTGAAGGAGGATCCACCGCAGGTCGACGTGGAGGCCGTTGCGGATGGCTCGCTGAGCCTGCTTGTCCAGGCCGTTCCCGGCCACCAGTTCGCGGTAGCGGGCGCTCTGTTCGGCGTATTCGTCGAGCAACTGCGTGAGCGGGAAGTCGACGGCGATACGCATCTCGCGGTCGGGGTCCTCCTCGGTCCAGGGGCCCCGGTCTTCCTCGCCGAGGAAGACCACCTGGAACCAGTAGTACTCGACCCAACGGAGGTGGTTGATCACTCCGCTCATCGTCATCAGCGGTGAGCCCGGAAGGAGCGCCTTGCGTGCGTTCTCCGCGGAGACGCCATCGCACTTGGCGCGCGCGGTGTCACGTGCGTAGTCGAGAAACGTGGTGAGCTGAGTTCGCTCGTCCCACGCAGGCGGCGTGTCATCGATTCTGGTCATCGCGCGAAGCGTCCCCGATCACCGCGCCCGATGTCGAGGTATTTATCGACGGACGCAACCTGCTCCGCCCAGTTCCTTGTCCGGCGGGTCGCTACAGCGATTCAGCGCCGGTGGGCCGCCCGGCATGATCCGCAGGACAGGCCCTGGGCAAGCACGGGGCCAAGCGTCCGGAGTGAGAGGAGAACCTCACCGACCCGGGCACCGGGCAGCTGCTTGCCGGGACCAGCTCACCGTCGTCGAGCTCTCCCGCTTGGGGCGGTCGACCACGCAGCAGCCGGGTGACCACCGTGGTGGCACGTTCGCCGAACCATCGGTCATGAGGAGACCAGGCTGGGAATCTCGGCGGCTACCAGTGGGTCACGACCACCGCGAAGCGAGTCGGAGGCCCGAAGGTGCTGCTCGCCGGCATTGGCGGGCTCGGCTACCTGACCGTGCGCGGTGTCGAGGCTGGCGGAACCGCGGCGTACAAGAAGCTGCGCACCGGTCGGCCATGCTCGCGGAGGAGCCGCACCATTCGTTCCAGCCCGAGAGGTTCGACTCCGTGCAGCCGCATGCGCCGAAGTCGGCGTGCAAAGACCCCGGCATGCTGCTGTGCGGGATGCGCCGTAGCCCACACGTGGTAGGTGGCGCCGCTGCGGAGGGCGGTCAGAGCAGCCGCGGACGCCTCGTCGTCACCGGCCAACCGCTTTTCCAGCGCATGCCGTTGCATGGTCACCCTCGCCGGGGGACTGCGGTACAGGGGCCAGGTACCGCAACCCCAGCGATCGCCTGCGTTAGCGTCCCTCCGCAGTCTGGTAGCGACCGGTATGCCCCTCACCGACCGGTCCATATACAGCTACGGATCAAAAGGCACTCGTGCCCGGTCCGTGCCCGAAGGGAGCGGCCGCTGCCGTGCGGCAAACGCGCGTGTCCGTCTCCGGACAGGGTCACCCGTATGCGCTCGCGCGTTGTTCTTCACCACTGTCACGCTTGGGAATGCACCGGTGACCACTGGCACTGACTCGATGTGGAGCGCTCTCTGTCATGAAGGCCATCAGCCGCAAGACCTCTCGTCTGGCAACCGTCGGCGCCCTCGCGGGCACGGCTGTGCTCGCCGTGTCCGTCCCCGCGTTCGCGCACGTCACCGTGCAGGCGGAGGGCACGCCGGCGAAGGGCGGCTACACCGTCGTTGACTTCAAGGTTCCCAACGAGCGCGACAACGCCTCGACCACCAAGATCGAGGTGAACTTCCCCACCGACCACCCGCTGTCCTCGGTAGCGCCGCAGCCGGTCGACGGCTGGAAGATCCAGATCACCAAGTCCAAGCTGGCTACGCCGATCAAGGTGCACGGCAAGGAGATCTCCGAGGCCGTCACCAAGGTGACCTGGACCGCCGACGGCAAGGGCGTCGAGCCGGGTTACTTCCAGAAGTTCCCGGTCTCCATCGGCCAGCTTCCCCAGGATGCCGACCAGCTCGTCTTCAAGGCGCTGCAGACGTACTCCAACAAGGAGGTCGTCCGCTGGATCGAGGTGCCGCAGAAGGGCCAGGCCGAGCCCGACAACCCGGCGCCCGTGCTGCAGCTGGCCGCTGCCGCCGACAGCGAGGCCCCCGCATCCGCCGCCCAGAAGGCCACTGACGCCTCCGCGCCCGTCGCCCAGAACACCATGACCACTGCCATGAACCACATGAGCAGCAGTGACACCACCGCCCGCGTCCTCGGCATCGTCGGCATCGTCGTCGGTATTGCGGGCCTGGCGTACGGCGTGTTCGCCAGCCGCCGACGGACCACAGCCTGACCCTGCTCCTCCGAGTCGGGCCGCCGCGCCAAGCCGTCTCAGTGAGTGTCTGACTGCGTGACAAGGCCGACGAACACCGGCGGACGCGCGAAGTAGAAGGTCGGAAGTCGGTAGCAGATTTGCTATCGGCCTGTGACTCGCTGGCCCCGGATCAGGTCGAACCCGTACACCACTTCCCTGGACGCAGCCGTTTTGACACCCTCTTCCAGCACCTCTTCAGTCGTCGTGCGAAACTCCCTGCCGGGTCAGAGGGAGGGGCAGGGGCGTGGAGAAGTCCGAGGCGAAGCAGTTGCTAAAACGGGCTCGCGAGATGTGGGAGGCGGAGGAGTGGCTGCGTTCCGCCGAGCTGTACGAGCAGGTCCTCGCGCACTATCCGGACGAGGGCCCCAGCGCGGTGTGGTGGTACGACGCAGCACTGGCGTACAAGTTTCTGCGTAACTGGGCAAAGGCCTACGAGCTCGGCCGTGAGGCTGCCGCCCGCTCGCCGCGCGGCGAGCAGGACCCGGCGTTTTGGAACCTGGGGGTCGCTGCCACGATCCAGCGTGACTGGGCGACCGCCCGTGACGCTTGGGAGGGCTTCGGGATCCCGATGCCGGAGGGCGAGGGAGAGATCAACGGCGCCTTCGGCCCGGCGTGCGTACGGCTGGACGCGGGTGGCGAGCGCGAGGTGGTCTGGATCCAGCGGCTCTGCCCGACGCGAGGACGCGTGATGAACGTCCCTGCCACGAAAGGCCGTCGCTTCGGCGAGATCGTCGTGCACGATGGGGAGCCGACCGGCGAGCGGATGTACAACGGCCAGAGCGTCGCTGTCTTCGACGAATTGCTGCTCTTCGAGGCCTCTTCGCTGCCGACGCTGCATGCGACCGTAATTGCAGCGGATGCATCCGACGTCGACGCCCTGGTGGCTTCATTCTTCGCCCGGGACTTCGGCGCCGAGCCGGCGAGCAGCTTCCACATACTGTGCGCATGCTGCAGCGAGGGCCGGGTCGACTGGGACGAGGCCGGCGTGCCGACACACGGCGGCTCACAGACTGTCTGGCTGGCCGCCCCTGAGACCGAGGCCCGGCAGCTACTGGATGCGTGGGCCACGGGCGGCGGACGCAGCTGGAACGGACTGGAGCTGCTTGGTTGACTCCCCCCGGGGCACAAGGGAAAAGGCCCCCGGAGCAGACCTTGGTGCGGGACCGTGGCATCCAGCTTCACCCCGCGGCGTCCCAGCCGGATCGGCGCCCCGCAGCGGCCACCGCGCAGCGGCCGTCACTGCCGACCCCGCCGAATGATTCTGAGGAAAACCCGGGAACGCTGCCGAAGGGGCGGTACGCGAGTACCGCAGCACACCCGAACCATCCGGGCCACCACATCCGCCTCACCGTCACCCGTCAGGTCTGTGCCGGGGCTGGAAGTGCGACCGGCAAGATCAACAACCGAACCTCGTTCGGGACGAAGAGGCTGTGGGTCCAAGCCCGCTACCCGAACACCCCGCGAGGAAGGTGCCGCTCGTGGTCTGATCGCGCACGGGCCGGAATGCGTTCGGTGCGGCCGGGATTCAGCGCTACGGTTCCGTCACACCCAGTCAGCCCAGGAAACTCAGCCGCACCTGGCGGTTCGGGTTGTCCTTGTTGGTGTCCACCAGGCACACCGACTGCCAGGTGCCCAGGGCCAGTCGGCCGCCGAGGACGGGGATGGTCGCGTGGGGCGGGACGATGGCGGGCAGGACGTGGTCGCGGCCGTGGCCGGGGCTGCCGTGGCGGTGCTGCCAGCGGTCGTCTGCGGGCAGGAGGGTGTGCAGAGCGGCGAGCAGGTCGTCGTCGCTGCCCGCGCCGGTCTCGATGAGCGCGATCCCGGCGGTCGCGTGCGGCACGAACAGGTTCAGCAGGCCGTCACGGCCGTCGGCGGTCTCCCGCAGGAACGCCTCGCAGTCGCGGGTGAGGTCGACGACCGTCTCCCGTGAGCCGGAGGCGACGTTCAGCACTCGGGTGGTGAAGGCATGTGACATGCCCCCATCCTCCTTGATCCCGGGAAGATCCCCGCTCCCGGCACGGTTGAGGGCTGACGTGGACAGTACACGCGAGGTCGAGGTGGTCGTCGTAGGGGCCGGTCAGGCCGGGCTGTCGGGCGCGTATCACCTGCGGCGCACCGGGTTCGAACCGGACCGTGACTTCGTGGTGCTGGATCACTCCCCCGGTCCGGGCGGCGCCTGGCAGTTCCGGTGGCGGTCGCTCACGTACGGCAAGGTGCACGGGATGCACGCGATGCCGGGGATGGAGCTGACGGACGCCGATCCCGCGCGGCCGTCGTCCGAGGTCGTCGCCGAGTACTTCGCCGCCTACGAGCGCGCGTTCGACCTGCGGGTGCGGCGCCCTGTGGACGTACGGGCCGTACGGGAGGGCATCGGGGGGCGACTGCTCGTGGAGACCTCGGACGGTGTGTGGTCCACGCGTGCCCTGATCAACGCGACCGGCACCTGGGACCGGCCGTTCTGGCCGAGGTATCCGGGCCAGGAGAGCTTCCGCGGGCGGCAGCTGCACACCGCCCGGTACGCGGGTCCCGAGGAGTTCGCCGGGCAGCGGGTGATCGTCGTCGGCGGCGGCGCGTCCGGCACCCAGCACCTGCTGGAGATCGCGCCGTACGCGGCCGCCACCACCTGGGTGACCCGGCGCCCGCCGGTCTTCCGCGAGGGTCCGTTCGACGAGAACCTGGGCCGGGCCGCGGTCGCGCTCGTCGAGGAACGGGTACGGCAGGGGCTGCCGCCCCGCAGTGTCGTCTCGGTCACCGGACTGCCGCTGAACGACGCCGTCCGGCAGGGGCTGAAGGACGGGGTGCTGGACCGCCGGCCGATGTTCGACCGGATCACACCGGACGGGGTGGAGTGGGAGGACGGGCAGCGCGTTCCGGCCGACGTCATCCTCTGGGCGACCGGGTTCCGGGCCGCGCTCGGTCACCTGGCACCGCTCGGGCTGCGCGAGCCGGGCGGCGGCATCCGCGTCGAGGGGACCCGGGCGATCGCCGATCCCCGGATCCATCTGGTCGGCTACGGGCCTTCGGCGAGCACCATCGGCGCCAACCGGGCCGGACGCGCGGCCGTACGGGACATCCGGCGGCTGCTCGCGGCGCAGGAACCGGCCGCAGCCGCCTGACGCGGGCCGTCTGGGAGGCGAGAGGCCTGCGCCTGACGCGGGCGTCCGGGAGGCGAGAGGCCTGTGCCTGACGCGGGACTCTCGAAGGCTGACGCCTGCGAGCGTCTCGAGGTCTCGGTGCCTCGGGCCTCCGTCCGGTGCCTCCGGGGACTTCGTCAGCCGGACCGCTCCAGTTGGGCGTCCTGGCTCGTGGGCTCCTGTCGAGCGTCCTGGCTCGTGGCCTCCCGTTCGGTGTCCCCGTCCGCCGGCTCCAGCCGGGCGTCCCGGCGGACCAGCGCCGCATACCGCCCGTCCAACTCGAGCAGTTCCTGGTGGGTGCCGCGTTCGGCCACGCACCCGGAGTCGAGGACCACGATCTGGTCGGCGTCCCGGACGGTGGACAGGCGGTGCGCGATGGTGAGCGTGGTCCGGTCGGCGGACAGCGCGTCAATGGCCTCCTGCACGGCGGCCTCCGTACGGGTGTCCAGGGCGCTGGTGGCCTCGTCGAGGATCAGGACCGGCGGGTCGCGCAGGATGGTGCGGGCGATCGCCAGGCGCTGCTTCTCGCCGCCGGAGAACCGGTGGCCGCGCTCGCCGACGACGGTGTCGTAGCCGTCGGGCAGGGCAGCGATGTGGTCGTGGATCTGGGCCGCCTTCGCCGCCGCCCGGAGTTCGTCGTCGGTGGCGTCCGGCTTGGCGAACCGCAGGTTCTCGGCGACCGAGGCGTGGAAGAGGTACGTCTCCTGCGAGACGACGCCGACCGCGCGGGCGAGCGTGTCGAAGTCCAGGTCGCGCACGTCGACCCCGTCCAGGGTGACGCGACCGCCGGTCACGTCGTACAGCCGCGGCACCAGGTAGCCGAGGGTGGACTTGCCCGCGCCGGTCGGGCCGACGATCGCGAGGCTGCTGCCCGCCGGGACCGTGACGTCGATGCCGTCGAGGATGGGGCCGCCCTTGTCGTCGTAGCGGAAGGTGACGTCCTCGAAGCGGACCTCGCCCTTGACGCGGTCGAGGCGCACCGGCCGCTCGCGCTCGGTGATGTCGATGGGCAGGTCCAGGTACTCGAAGATGCGCTGGAAGAGCGCGAGGGAGGTCTGGATCTGGACACCGGTCGCCAGCAGGCTCACGGCGGGGCGGAACAGGCCCTGCTGGAGCGAGACGAAGGCGACGATCGTGCCGAGCGAGGCCTGCGGGCCGCCGAACTGGAGGGCGATGCCCGCTGTCCAGTAGATGACCGCGGGCATCGCGGCCATGACGATCGTGATGACGGCCATGCGCCAGCGCCCGGCCATGTTCGACCTGACCTCGAGGTCGACCAGGCGCTCGGACTCCTCGGCGAAGCCCGCTGTGAGCGAGTCGGAGCGGCCCATCGTGCGGCCGAGCAGGATCCCGCTGACCGAGAGCGACTCGGTGACCGTCGCGGCCATCGCGGCCATCTGCTTCTGGCGCTGAGTGGTGATCTTCTTGCGTTCGTTGCCGACCCGGCGGCTGATCCACACGAACACCGGCAGCAGGATCAGCGAGACGATCGTGAGCCGCCAGTCCAGGGCGATCATGGCGATGATCGTGGCGACGACGCTGGTGACGTTGGAGACCAGGGAGGTCGCGGTGGAGGTGACGGTGGCCTGCATGCCGCCGATGTCGTTGGCGATGCGGGACTGCACCTCGCCGGTGCGGGTGCGGGTGAAGAAGGCGAGCGACATGCGCTGCAGCCGGCCGTAGACGGCGGTGCGCAGGTCGTGCATGACGCGCTGGCCGACGGTCGTGGAGATCAGGGTCTGCAGGACCCCGAAGACGCTGGTGAGGACGGCGCTGAGGATCATGCCCGCGGCGAGCAGGGTCAGCAGTCCGGTGCGGCCCTGCGGGATCGCGACGTCGAGGGTCTCCTTGAGCAGGAAGGGCGTGGCGACGGAGACCAGCGAGGCGGCGCCGACCAGCAGGCCGACGATCGCGAGCCGGCCCCGGTAGGGGCGGAACAGTCGCACGATGCGCCGGACCTGGCGGGGCTGGTCCTTGGCGTCGGGGGGCGGGGTCCAGGTGGGTTGGCGGTCGGGATGCATGGGCTCCTACGGGGGTGGGCGGGCGCCTGCCCTGGCGTGCGGCCGGCGATGATTCACGGATCCTAGCTCATTGTTACCTATGCTCATAATGAACCTGGTCCTGATATTGTTCCCGCATGACCAGCCCCGATCCCGACGGCCTCCTCGCCGAGCAGCTGCTGCGGCTCACCCGGCGGGTGCACCGCATCCAGAAGCGCCATCTGGAGGAGCACGCCCTGGGCATCACACCGGCCCAGTCCCGGCTGCTGCGCACCCTCGCGCACTTCGGTGAGCCGCCGCGCATGGCGGACCTCGCCGCGTCCCTGGAGGTCGTGCCCCGTGCGGTGACCACGCTCGTGGACGCGCTGGAGGCGAGCGGCAAAGTGCGCCGGGTTCCCGACCCGGTCAACCGCCGGGTGATCCGCGTCGAACTCACCGACGACGGACGCACTGCTCTGCGAGAGCTGCGCAGCGCGCGCCGGGCCGCGGCGGCGGAGATCCTGGCACCGCTGACGGGCGAACAGCGCGAGGCGCTCGGCGGACTGCTGGACACACTGGTGGGCGCGGCACCGGCACGGGGGGGCGGCTGCTGAGACACCGGGCTTGCCTCCGGACCTGTCGAACTCACCTGAGGGGCCGGCCGTTGCGTTGGCACACCACCGTTTTCGCACTCCGCCCGTTTTCGCACTCCGCCCGTTTCGGCACACGGCCGCATTGGCGCCCAGCCGCATCGGCGCGCAGCCGCATTGGCACGCAGCCGCATTGGCGCGCAGCCGCGCCGACGCGCGGTCGGGCAGGTGGACGGGTGACTACGCCCGCAGGTTGGCCCTGTCCCCCATCACCACGACCGGGGTGTCCTCCGGGTCGAGTCTGCGCAGCAGATACTCCATCGCGGACTCCGGCACGCTGACGCAGCCCAACGTGCCGTCACCATGGTCCAGATGCAGCCAGATGCCACCGCCCTTCTTCTGACCCAGGGGGCGGGTCGGGTCGTCGGGACGGGTGCCCGGCAGGCGGTTGTAGTCGATGGCGATGACGTAGTCGAAGTCGTGCCAGTGTGCCTCGTCCCAGTAGTACGGGGTCTGGAAGGCCTCCTCGTCCTGGGTGTACGGCAGGAGCGAACCCGGGTCGTCGAGGATGCCGCCCGCGTCGGACAGCGTGAACACACCCACGGGGCTGCGTTCGTCGCCTTCCTTGTGGTTCGTCGTCCAGCCCCGCTTGCCGTTGTGCGCCGGCCAACTGCGGATGAGGTGCCAAGCGGACCCGCGCTTCTCGTAGAGGACGAGCGTGGAGTCCGGGGAGTCCTCGCGCTCCCCGTACACCGCCACCACCTGACGGGTGCCCACGGGCACCTGCTGCCACAGCCGTTCACCAATGCCCGGCACCCGGGCCGGGGCCGGCCGCGCGGACGGGACGGGCCGGGGGGTGCGCCCGGGGCCCCCCGGTCTCGGCACCACCCCCGGGGGGGGCGCG
>NZ_JBEXZD010000131.1:0-21999 GCF_040628575.1 Streptomyces sp. NPDC006393 | reverse complement strand
GTGACTCGGCCGGCGGCTTCGGTCGTCTCGTCGCCGAGGTGCTGGAGTGCGGTGCCCGCTTCGGCCACGTCGAGCAGGGGTCCGGGCGGAGCGTTCAGCTGCACTGTCCCTGTGATGTCCGTGCCGTGGTCGTGGCTGACGTCGTTGCCCGGTTGTTTCGGGCCCAGGGGCACGACGACGTTCGTATCGGCTGTGACGGTTCGCCCCCGCCGGAGTGGGCGTCCCTGCTCGGGGTGCGTGTCGAGGCCTTCGGCCCCTTTGGCCCCTTCGGCCCCTTCGACGCCTCCGGGGCTCAGGCGACCATCCGGCCCGTTCCCGTTCCCCTCTCCCGCTGCCCCGAGATCCTCGCCCTCGGGCGTGACGCCGGGCGGTGGGCCCTGCTGCATCCCGCGGGGCACGACCGGGTCCAGGTCGACGGCCGGCACCTCGTCCAGCGTGAGAGCAACCCTCTCTTCCGCGTCCGGTACGCGCACGCCCGCACCCGGGCCCTGCGCCGCAACGCCGCCGATCTCGGGTTCCGGCCCGATCCCGAGGTGTCGGCCTCCACGGACCCCACAGCCGTCCGTCCGCTGCTCACCGCCCTCGGCGATCATCCCCGTGTCCTCGCCCAGGCCGCCGCGCACCGCGCGCCCGATCGTCTCGCCCGGCACCTCGTCACCGTCGCCGATGCCGTGCTGCCCCTCCTGCCCGCCGTACTGCCGCTCGGCGAGGAGAAACCCTCGGCCGCCCACCGTGCCCGGCTCGCCCTCGCCGAAGCCGCCGGGACGGTGCTGGCCGGTGGCCTGTCCCTGCTCGGCATCGACGCACCCGACCACCTCTGAGAGAACCCAGAGAGACGTAACCGACATGAGCCGTTCCGCACACCCCGCCGGGCCCCGTCACGCCGATGTCCTGCCCGAGGGGCACTACTCGGCGCCGCCCGCCGACCTCAACAGCCTCGATCCCAAGGTCTGGGCACAGACCGTGGGACGGGACGCCGACGGTGTCGTGACCGTCGGCGGGATTCCCGTCACCCGGCTCGCCGAGGAGTTCGGCACCCCCGCCTACGTCCTCGACGAGGCCGACTTCCGCGCCCGGGCCCGGGCCTGGCGCGGCGCCTTCGGGCACGACGCCGACGTCTTCTACGCCGGGAAGGCGTTCCTGTCCCGTGCCGTCGTGCGGTGGCTGGACGAGGAAGGGCTCAATCTCGACGTCTGCTCCGGGACGGAGCTGGCCACCGCGCTCTCCGCCGGGATGCCGGCGGAGCGCATCGCCTTCCACGGCAACAACAAGTCCGCGGACGAGATCCGGCGGGCCGTCGAGGCCGGGGTCGGGCGGATCGTGCTCGACTCCTTCCAGGAGATCGTCCGGGTCGCGCACATCGCGCAGTCGCTCGGGAAGCGGCAGAAGGTCCAGATCCGGATCACCGTCGGTGTCGAGGCGCACACCCACGAGTTCATCGCCACCGCCCACGAGGACCAGAAGTTCGGCATCCCGCTCGCCGGCGGGCAGGCCGCCGAGGCCGTACGGCGCGCCCTCCGGCTCGACGGGCTCGAGCTGATCGGCATCCACAGCCACATCGGGTCCCAGATCTTCGACATGTCGGGCTTCGAGGTCGCCGCTCACCGCGTCGTCGGGCTGCTCAGGGAGGTCCGTGACGAGCACGGCGTCGAGCTGCCCGAGATCGACCTCGGGGGCGGGCTCGGGATCGCGTACACCAGTGACGACGACCCGCGCGAGCCGCACGAGATCGCCAAGGCGCTGACCGAGATCGTCACGCGCGAGTGCGAGGCCGCCAAGCTGCGCACGCCGCGCATCTCCGTCGAGCCCGGGCGTGCCATCGTCGGCCCGACGGCCTTCACGCTCTACGAGGTCGGCACCATCAAGCCGCTCGAGGGGCTGCGTACGTACGTCTCCGTGGACGGCGGCATGTCCGACAACATCCGCACCGCGCTCTACGACGCCGAGTACACCGTCGCGCTCGTCTCCCGCACCTCCGACGCCGAGCCCATGCTCGTCCGTGTCGTCGGCAAGCACTGCGAGAGCGGGGACATCGTGGTCAAGGACGCCTTCCTGCCGGCCGACCTCGCTCCCGGCGATCTCGTCGCCGTGGCCGCCACCGGCGCCTACTGCCGGTCCATGGCCAGCAACTACAACCACGTGCTGCGCCCGCCGGTGGTCGCCGTGTCCGACGGCGAGGCCCGCGTGATCGTCCGCCGGGAGACGGAGGAGGACCTTCTCCGTCTCGACGTCGGGTGAGGTCCGTCTCGGCGTCGGGTGAGTGACGAGCGATGTCGGCTCACGAGCAGAAGGCTTCGGGCCGGAAGATCTCCGGTCTCCCGGCCCGACGAAAATGAAATAAACGTCTCAGGATCCGGACAATTGGCAGAAACTCCGGTCCGGTGAGTGAGACTGGTCCAACCGTAGACGGTATGAGGAAACGAGGTCGGATGATGCGTACGCGTCCGCTGAAGGTGGCGCTGCTGGGCTGTGGGGTTGTCGGCTCAGAGGTGGCGCGCATCATGACGACGCACGCCGACGACCTCGCCGCCCGCATCGGCGCCCCGGTCGAACTCGCCGGGGTGGCCGTGCGGCGGCCCTCCAAGGTCCGTGAGGGCATCGACCCGGACCTCATCACCACCGACGCCACCGCCCTCGTCAAACGCGGCGACCTCGACGTCGTCGTCGAGGTCATCGGCGGGATCGAGCCCGCGCGGACCCTCATCACCACCGCCTTCGAACACGGCGCCTCCGTCGTCTCCGCCAACAAGGCGCTCCTCGCCCAGGACGGCGCCGCCCTGCACGCCGCCGCCGACGAGCACGGCAAGGACCTGTACTACGAGGCCGCCGTCGCCGGCGCCATCCCGCTGATCCGGCCGCTGCGCGAGTCCCTCGCCGGGGACAAGGTCAACCGGGTGCTGGGCATCGTCAACGGGACCACCAACTTCATCCTCGACAAGATGGACTCCACGGGAGCGGGGTATCAGGAAGCCCTCGACGAGGCCACCGCCCTCGGGTACGCCGAGGCCGACCCGACCGCCGACGTCGAGGGGTTCGACGCCGCCGCCAAGGCCGCCATCCTCGCCGGGATCGCCTTCCACACGCGCGTACGGCTCGACGACGTCTACCGCGAGGGCATGACCGAGGTCACCGCCGCCGACTTCGCCTCCGCCAAGGAGATGGGCTGCACCATCAAACTGCTCGCCATCTGTGAGCGGGCGGCCGACGGCGCCTCCGTCACCGCGCGCGTGCACCCCGCGATGATCCCGCTCAGCCATCCGCTGGCCTCGGTGCGCGGCGCGTACAACGCCGTGTTCGTCGAGTCGGACGCCGCCGGGCAGCTCATGTTCTACGGTCCCGGCGCCGGCGGCTCGCCCACCGCCTCCGCCGTCCTCGGCGACCTGGTCGCCGTCTGCCGCAACCGGCTGAGCGGGGCCACCGGGCCCGGCGAGTCCGCGTACGCCGCGCTGCCCGTGTCGCCCATGGGCGACGTCGTCACGCGCTACCACATCAGTCTGGACGTCGCCGACAAACCGGGCGTCCTCGCCCAGGTCGCCACCGTGTTCGCCGAGCACGGCGTGTCGATCGACACGGTGCGCCAGCAGGGCAAGGACGGCGAGGCCTCTCTCGTCGTCGTCACCCACCGTGCTTCCGACGCGGCCCTCACCGGGACCGTCGAGGCGCTGCGCAAGCTCGACACCGTCCGCGGTGTCGCCAGCATCATGCGGGTTGAAGGAGAGTAACCAGCAATGACCCACCAGTGGCGCGGAATCATCGAGGAGTACCGGGACCGGCTGCCGGTGTCCGACAGCACGCCGGTCGTGACGCTCCGCGAGGGGGGTACGCCCCTCGTGCCCGCGCAGGTGCTCTCCGAGCGCACCGGCTGCGAGGTCCACCTCAAGGTCGAGGGCGCGAACCCGACGGGGTCCTTCAAGGACCGCGGCATGACCATGGCCATCAGCAAGGCGAAGGAGGAGGGCGCCAAGGCGGTCATCTGCGCCTCCACCGGCAACACCTCCGCCAGCGCGGCCGCCTACGCGGTGCGGGCCGGGATGGTCTCCGCCGTGCTCGTGCCGCAGGGCAAGATCGCCCTCGGCAAGATGGGCCAGGCGCTCGTGCACGGCGCCAAGATCCTCCAGGTCGACGGCAACTTCGACGACTGTCTGACCCTCGCCCGCGCGCTCAGCGACAACTACCCCGTGGCGCTGGTCAATTCGGTCAATCCGGTGCGTATCGAGGGGCAGAAGACGGCCGCCTTCGAGATCGTCGACATGCTCGGCGACGCACCCGACATCCACGTCCTGCCGGTCGGCAACGCGGGCAACATCACCGCCTACTGGAAGGGTTACAAGGAGTACGCCGCCGACGGCGTCTCCACGAAGACCCCCCGCATGTGGGGCTTCCAGGCCTCCGGCAGCGCTCCGATCGTGCGCGGCGAGATCGTCAAGGACCCCTCGACCATCGCCACCGCGATCCGGATCGGCAACCCCGCCTCCTGGCAGTACGCGCTGGCCGCGCGCGACGAGTCCGGCGGTGCCATCGACGAGGTGACGGACCGTGAGATCCTGCGCGCCTACCGCCTGTTGGCCGCGCAGGAGGGCGTCTTCGTCGAGCCGGCGTCCGCCGCGTCCGTCGCCGGTCTGCTGAAGGCCGCCGAGCAGGGCAAGGTGGACCCGGGGCAGCGGATCGTGTGCACCGTCACCGGCAACGGCCTCAAGGACCCCGACTGGGCCGTCGCGGGCGCCCCGCAGCCGGTCACCGTCCCGGTCGACGCGGCCACGGCCGCGGAGCGCCTGGGCCTCGCCTGACCTGGCGGCGGAGGGGGCCGGGGGAGCGGAGGGAGCAGGGCGGGACCCCGTACGGGGCACCCGCCCGCCCACCCACCTTCCGCTCGGTGGCAGAGGCTGACCGGGCATCCCGTGCCATCCGCCCCCGTTCCGCCGCGGTCACGGCCTCGATCGCTCACGCCTGGGGACGCCCCGTCCGGCTTCCAACGCAAGGAATCCCAGGACCCCCGGTGAGGGTGCACAAGGGGCTTACGACACGCATCGTGCGCCTCCTGTGCGCCCTATGTCGCCACTGAACCTTCCTTCGATAGGCTGTAGGTAACCCGCCCGCCGCATATGCCCTCGCATGGGGCGGTGCCGCGCCGTCTCCACGGCCCGAGGGTCCTCACGTACGTGTCGAATGTCGGTCGAATGCCACTCGACCATCACGCAGCTCAAGGAGAGTCAACGAGCGATGGCCGGTCCAGCGTTCCGCGCCGCCGCCGTCCGGGTGCGCGTCCCCGCCACCAGCGCCAACCTCGGCCCGGGCTTCGACGCCCTCGGCCTCGCGCTGGGGCTCTACGACGACGTCGTCGTCAGGGTGGCCGACTCCGGGCTGCACATCGACATCGCGGGCGAGGGCAGCGAGACGCTGCCGCGCGACGAGAAACACCTGCTCGTACGCTCCCTGCGCACCGCCTTCGACGTCCTCGGCGGGCAGCCGCGCGGCCTGGAGATCGTCTGTGCGAACCGCATTCCGCACGGCCGTGGCCTCGGCTCCTCCTCCGCCGCCATCTGCGCCGGCATCGTCGCCGCCCGCGCCGTGACCATAGGCGGCGAGGCCAGGCTCGACGACACCGCGCTGCTGGAGCTGGCCACCGAGATCGAGGGCCACCCGGACAACGTGGCGGCCTGCCTGCTCGGCGGTTTCACCCTGTCCTGGATGGAGGCCGGCGCCGCCCGGGCGATCAGGATGGAGCCCTGCGATTCCATCGTTCCGGTGGTTTTCGTGCCCGGAAAGCCGGTGCTGACCGAAACCGCGCGGGGACTGCTCCCGCGCACCGTGCCGCACGTCGACGCGGCCGTCAACGCGGGCCGTGCCGCGCTGCTCGTCGAGGCCCTCACCCGGCGCCCCGAGCTGCTGCTGCCCGCCACCGAGGACCGACTCCACCAGGAGTACCGCGCCCCGGCCATGCCGGAGAGCGCCGCGCTGGTGGAGCGGCTGCGCGCCGACGGCATCCCCGCGGTCATCTCCGGTGCCGGGCCCACGGTGATGGCCCTGGCCGACGCGGACACCGCCGACAAGGTGGAACAGCTGGCCGGCGCCGAATGGGCGGCGAACCGGCTGAGCCTGGACACGCAGGGAGCGAGCGTGCTGCCGCTGTCGGGCTGACACGCGATTGCCGGATTGTGAGAGGGGGAATGTTTGTTGGATCCGGTAGTGTTAACCTCAAGTCTGCACCCGACCCCACCATGGCGAGGTGCTTAGTGTCCCCGTCCGGGACCAACATTCTTCCGGGAGCTCCCCAAGGCACTCTGCGTTCCGAACGCCGTATCTGGGCAGTACGTCGTACGCGGACGCTGAGCGGTTCACAGGGCACGCTCCGGAATCGGCGCGACCACCACGTGACACAGTGACACTCGGTGCCACAGCTCGTGGAAGCGCCAATCACCAGATATCTCTTCCGCCGCTTTGGCGGACCACCGCCCCGGCACGGTCCACACAGCAAGGACCGAAGCCGGACAGCACAACCGGTCGCCGAGCCAGACAGGCCGACGTCCGCTCCAGGGAAGGACCCTTCGTGAGCGACACCACCGATCTGATGGGCGCACGTGTCGAGGAGACCGCTGCCGCGCCCGCCACGGACGCCTCCGCGCCTGCCACCGGTGCGGGCTCCCGGCGGCGCCGCGGTACCGGCCTCGAGGGCATGGTGCTGGCCGAGCTGCAGCAGGTCGCCTCGGGCCTCGGTATCAGGGGCACCGCGCGCATGCGCAAGAGCCAGCTGATCGAGGTCATCAAGGAGGCGCAGGCGGCTGGGGGCGCTGCCCCCGCGAAGGCCGACGCCGCCGCCGAGGCCAAGCCGAAGCGCCGTGCCACCTCCCGGGCCCGTACGGGTGAGGAGGCCCCCGCCGCGGAGAAGAAGGCGGCCGAGGCCCCCGCCGAGAAGGCCGTGGCCCAGCAGCAGATCGAGATCCCCGGCCAGCCGGCCAGCGATGATGCTCCGGTGGAGCGCCGCCGGCGCCGTGCCACCGCCGAGGCGGGCAGCCCGGCGGGCAGCGCCGAGACCGTCGCCGCCGAGGCCAAGAGCGAGCCGAAGGCCGAGACCCCCGCGCAGTCGCAGCAGGCCGCCCAGCAGTCGCAGCAGCAGGGTCAGCAGGGCGAGGCCAAGGGCGACGCCGGTGAGGGCGGCGAGGGCCGCCGCCGGGACCGCCGTGAGCGCGGCCGTGACCGCGACCGGGACCGGGACCGCGGCGACCGTGACCGCCGTAAGGGCGACGACCAGCAGGGCGGCCAGCGCGGTCAGCAGCAGGGCCAGCAGCAGGGCGGCGGCCGTCAGGACCGCCAGCAGGACGACGACGACTTCGAGGGTGGCCGCCGGGGCCGTCGCGGCCGCTACCGCGACCGCCGTGGCCGCCGGGGCCGCGACGAGATCGCCGAGCCGCAGCTCGCCGAGGACGACGTCCTGATCCCGGTCGCGGGCATCCTGGACATCCTCGACAACTACGCGTTCATCCGGACCTCCGGCTACCTGCCCGGCCCGAACGACGTGTACGTCTCCCTCGCCCAGGTCCGCAAGAACGGCCTGCGCAAGGGTGACCACATCACCGGTGCCGTGCGCCAGCCGAAGGAGGGCGAGCGCCGCGAGAAGTTCAACGCGCTGGTCCGCCTGGACTCCGTCAACGGCATGGCGCCCGAACACGGCCGTGGCCGCCCGGAGTTCAACAAGCTGACCCCGCTCTACCCGCAGGACCGGCTCCGCCTGGAGACCGACCCGGGCGTGCTGACCACCCGCATCATCGACCTGGTGTCGCCGATCGGCAAGGGCCAGCGCGGTCTGATCGTGGCCCCGCCGAAGACCGGCAAGACCATGATCATGCAGGCGATCGCCAACGCGATCACCCACAACAACCCCGAGTGCCACCTGATGGTCGTCCTCGTCGACGAGCGTCCGGAAGAGGTCACCGACATGCAGCGGTCGGTCAAGGGCGAGGTCATCTCCTCGACCTTCGACCGCCCGGCCGAGGACCACACCACGGTCGCCGAGCTGGCCATCGAGCGCGCCAAGCGTCTCGTCGAGCTGGGTCACGACGTGGTCGTCCTGCTGGACTCGATCACCCGTCTGGGCCGCGCCTACAACCTGGCCGCCCCGGCCTCGGGCCGCATCCTGTCCGGTGGTGTCGACTCCACCGCCCTGTACCCGCCGAAGCGCTTCTTCGGTGCGGCCCGCAACATCGAGGACGGCGGCTCGCTGACCATCCTCGCCACCGCGCTGGTGGACACCGGGTCCCGCATGGACGAGGTGATCTTCGAGGAGTTCAAGGGCACCGGCAACATGGAGCTCAAGCTCGACCGGAAGCTCGCCGACAAGCGCATCTTCCCGGCGGTGGACGTGGACGCGTCCGGTACCCGTAAGGAAGAGATCCTGCTCGGCAACGAGGAGCTGTCCATCGTCTGGAAGCTGCGCCGGGTGCTGCACGCGCTCGACCAGCAGCAGGCGATCGAGCTGCTGCTCGACAAGATGAAGCAGACCAAGTCGAACGTCGAGTTCCTGATGCAGATCCAGAAGACGACCCCGGCCCCCGGCAACGGCGACTGAGCCACCGGTTCACGGCCGGCCGTCCGCGACGCTGCCGAAGAAGTCCCGCCCCGTCACCTGCGTGATGGGGCGGGACTTCTTGCTTGTAGGATCGGCGCACCGAAGTGGGGGGGAACGTATTTTCGGATACGCCCATGGGGGGCTGGTCGGTGCTGCCTTCGTCAGTTCCGCGTCCGCTGGGTTCTCCTCCCCGCGAGCAATCCATGCCGACAGGAGAACTGAGTGGCATCTATTTCCCGGAGACCCCATCTGGGTCTCCCCGCGGCTGCCGCCGCGCTCGCCCTGGGAGGCGCGGTCCTCGCGGCCGCTCCCGCCCAGGCATCCGGCGGAACTCCCGTCCCGCCCAGGCCGGCCGTCACCGAGAGGCCCAGCGCCTCCCAGGCCGAGCTGCTGGCGCGGATCCACGGCTCGGAGACCGCGCTGAAGGACGACACGGCCGCCGCTCCCACCACGGAGCCGACGGCCGGCACGAGTCCGACGGCCTCGTCCGGCACCGTCGACCCGAAGATCATCGGCGGTACGGCCGCGTCCCTCACCGAGGCGCCGTGGATGGTGCAGCTGCACTACTACGACGACAAGGGCACCGCGGACACCTCCGACGACGAGGGCTACTTCTGCGGCGGCACCCTGGTGGCCCCGACGAAGGTCCTGACCGCCGCGCACTGCGTGTACGGCCTGGACTGGGCGAAGAACGGCGCCGTCCTCGCCGGCACCAGCCAGCTGCCGGACGGCGACGACCTGCACGGCGGCCGGGTCGCCGGCGTGTGGCGGCAGTGGGTCAACCCCACGTACAAGCCGGCCACCACCGCGGGCGGTGACCTCGCGGTGCTGACCCTGACCGAGGCGCTGCCGTACAAGACGCTCCAGCTGACGTCGAGCTCCGACACCGCCTCCTACGGCAACGGCACTCCGGCGACGGTGTACGGCTGGGGGCGCACCAGCTCCACCAGCGACGACCTGTCGCTGACGCTGAAGAAGGCGACCGTGCCGATGCGGTCGGACTCCACCTGCACCACCTACTACGGATCCGACTTCGTGCCCGGCCAGATGGCCTGCGCCGGCAACCCGGCCACCGGCCAGGACGCCGGTACGGTCTCCCCGTGCAACGGCGACTCGGGCGGCCCGCTCGTGGTCAACGGCAGGATCGCCGGTGTCGTGTCGTGGGGCGTCAAGGACTGCGTCGAGACGGGCGCCTACAGCGTCTTCGCCAAGACCCGCTCCTACGTCGGCCCGGTCAACGCGCGCATCGACGACGCCGACCTCGACTTCGACGGTCTGGCGGACCTGTTCGCCCGGCGCGCGTCCGACGGCACGGCCTACGAGTACTACTCGCTCGGGGACCAGTGGCCCTACCTGGGCAACCGCGTCGCGCTCACCGGCTGGGGCGGGCTGAGCCTGGTGCGCCAGGCCGACCTGAACCGCGACTTCTACCAGGACTACCTGTTCCGCACCTCGGACGGCACCCTGTACGACTTCGCGTTCAACGGGACCGACAGCTACCAGTCGATCCGCGTCGGCGGGGGCTGGAACGTCATGAAGGACATCCGGGTTCCGGGTGACCTCTCCGGCGACGCCCTGCCCGACCTGGTCGCCAAGGACAAGGACGGCGTCCTGTGGCTCTACCCGGGCAAGGGCGACGGGACGTTCGGCACCCGCGTCAAGATCGGTGGCGGCTGGTCCTCGTACACCATCACCGGCAAGGGCGACTACAACAACGACGGCAAGCCCGACCTGCTGGCGCGGGACGGCTCCGGCGTGCTGTGGCTGTACCCGGGCACCGGCAAGGCCTCGCCGGCCCTCGGCACCCGGATCAAGGTCGGGGGCGGCTGGAGCATCTACAACGCCTTCGCCACCGCCGGTGACTACACCGGCGACGGCAAGCCGGACCTGCTGGCGCGGGACGGCTCCGGTGTGATGTGGATCTACAAGGGCACCGGTGTGTCCGGCTCGTCGACGTTCAAGAGCCGGGCCCAGGTCGGCGCCGGCTGGGGAGCCTTCGACCTCTTCGGCTGATCCCGTCCGCCGGCACCGCCGCGTCCGTACTCAGGGCCGCTCCCGTCACGGGGGCGGCCCTTCGGCATGCTCACGGCCGCGCGGCCGTGAGCATCCCGGGGACTGCCGGCGAGAGGTTCGCCACAGGAGTCCGGCGTGATCCGCACAGGGGGCTGTGCAACCCTTGCCCGAGTTCCCCCGTCTGACCGTACGAGCGACGATGGTGCGTACCGGTCCTTCTCACCGAGGACGGCACGAGCCAGGACAGACCGGGGCCTGACCCTGAAAACAGGGGGTAACCGACCGGATACGAGAGCCGAGGAGCGCATGTCCGCCGAGAGCACGCCGGGCCCGGGGATACCCGGGAAGAACAGCACGACCCCCCGCCGCCGGGCCGCCAAGGGCCGCCGCCGCAAGCCGCCCACCACGCGGCGCAGGGCGCTGACGGCCACGGCCTGGACCGCCGCGGGGATCGTCGTGCTCGGCGGCACCGGTGCCGGCTACCTCTACTTCAGGCTCAACGACAACCTCAAGACGGTCGACATCAACCAGGCCCTCGGCACCCACCGCCCCGGCAAGGTCGACAACGGCTCCGAGAACATCCTGGTCCTGGGCTCGGACACGCGCAGCGGCGGCAACAAGAAGCTGGGCGGCGGCACCGACGACGGCAGCGCCCGCTCCGACACGGCGATGATCGTGCACGTGTACGCGGGCCACAAGAAGGCCGGCGTGGTCTCCATTCCGCGGGACACCCTCGTGGACCGCCCCGAGTGCACCGACGCGAAGGGCGGCACGCACCCGGCCGCACACGGCGTGATGTTCAACGAGGCGTACTCCACCGGCGGCGCCACCTGCGCCGTCAAGACCGTCGAATCGCTCACCGGGGTCCGGATGGACCACTACCTGGAGGTCGACTTCAGCGGCTTCCAGAAGCTCGTCGACGAGCTCGGCGGCGTCCAGGTGACCACGACGAGGACCATCCACGACCCCGACAGCCACCTGGACCTCGACGCGGGCACGCACACGCTCAGCGGGCAGCAGGCCCTCGGCCTGGTCCGCACCCGGCACGGCGTCGGCGACGGCTCCGACCTGGGCCGCATCCAGCTCCAGCAGGCCTTCGTCAAGGCCCTGGTCGACCAGGTCAAGCACGTCGGCCTGTTCACCAACCCCAAGAAGCTGTACGACCTCGCCGACACCGCGACCAAGGCGGTCACCACCGACTCCGACCTCGGCTCGGTGAACTCCCTGATCTCCTTCGCCGACGGCCTCAAGGGCATCAGCGCCTCCCACATGAACATGGTCACCATGCCGGTCCAGTACGACCCCACGAACCCCAACCGCGTGATCATCGAGGAGTCCAAGGCCCAGCAGGTCTGGGACGCCCTGAAGAACGACCGGCCGATCCCGGCGAGCGCGACTCAGGGAACGGCCACGGGCAAGGCGAAGGGCGTGGTGAGCGGCTGAGGGCGCTGGGCCACCGGGCACCCCCGAGCAGGTGCCCCCGCCGGGAACAAACGACCGCACCCCCCGGTTTGGGAAGAAGGCGCCAGTCCTGGCAGACTGGTACGTCGGCTCCGGTTCACGCTCCCGCACCCCGCGGCGGCGACCCGGCGCCCTCCCGAAACCTAGGAGACACCTTGAAGCGCGACATCCACCCCGCGTACGTCGAGACGCAGGTCAGCTGCACCTGCGGCGCGTCGTTCACCACCCGCAGCACCATCGAGTCCGGCACCATCCGGGCCGAGGTCTGCTCCGAGTGCCACCCGTTCTACACGGGCAAGCAGAAGATCCTCGACACCGGTGGCCGTGTGGCCCGCTTCGAGGCCCGCTTCGGCAAGGCTGCCGCCGGCTCCAAGAAGTAGCGAGCCCCTTTTCGCCGGTCCACGGCCGTGCCCCCTCCCAGGGGTGCGCCGGGACCGGCGTTTTTGGTCGCCCGCCTTCCCCACCCCCCGCAGTATCAGGAGCCGAAAGATGTTCGAGGCCGTCGAGGAGCTCGTCGTCGAGCACGCCGACCTGGAGAAGAAGCTCGCCGACCCGTCGGTCCACGCCGACCAGGCCAACGCGCGCAAGCTCAACAAGCGGTACGCCGAGCTCACCCCGATCGTCGCCACGTACCGCTCCTGGAAGCAGACGGGCGACGACATGGAGACCGCGCGCGAACTGGCCGCCGACGATCCCGACTTCGCCGCCGAGGTCAAGGAGCTGGACCAGCGGCGCGAGGAGCTGACCGAGAAGCTGCGCTTCCTGCTGATCCCGCGCGACCCCAGCGACGACAAGGACGTCATCCTGGAGATCAAGGCGGGTGCCGGCGGGGACGAGTCGGCGCTGTTCGCCGGCGACCTGCTGCGCATGTACCTGCGCTACGCCGAGCGCGTCGGCTGGAAGACCGAGATCATCGACGCCACCGAGTCCGAGCTGGGCGGCTACAAGGACGTCCAGGTCGCGGTGAAGGCCCGCGGGCAGACCGAGCCCGGCCAGGGCGTGTGGGCGCGGCTGAAGTACGAGGGCGGCGTGCACCGCGTGCAGCGCGTGCCGGCCACCGAGTCCCAGGGCCGTATCCACACCTCCGCCGCCGGTGTGCTGGTCACGCCGGAGGCCGAGGAGGTCGACGTCGAGATCAACCCCAACGACCTGCGCATCGACGTCTACCGGTCCTCCGGGCCGGGCGGCCAGTCCGTGAACACCACCGACTCCGCGGTGCGCATCACGCACCTGCCCACCGGTGTCGTCGCCTCCTGCCAGAACGAGAAGAGCCAGCTTCAGAACAAGGAGCAGGCGATGCGTATCCTGCGCTCCAGGCTCCTCGCCATGGCGCAGGAGGAGGCGGAGAAGGAGGCCGCCGACGCCCGCCGCAGCCAGGTCCGCACCGTCGACCGCTCCGAGAAGATCCGCACCTACAACTTCCCGGAGAACCGCATCTCGGACCACCGGGTCGGCTTCAAGGCGTACAACCTGGACCAGGTCCTGGACGGCGAGCTCGACGCGGTGATCCAGGCCTGCGTCGACGCGGACTCGGCCGCCAAGCTCGCGGCGGCCTGAGCACCGGCAAGGCCCGCAAGGCCCGCAAGGCACGTACGGACCGAACGTACGGAACGTACGGACGAGTACCAAGCACGGAGGACCAGCGTGCAGCAAGAATTTGGGGGGCGACCCCCAAGCCCCCGCAGCGTGCTGCTCGCGGAGGTGGCGCAGGCCACCCAGCGGCTGGCCGACGCCGGCGTGCCCTCGCCGCGCAACGACGCCGAGGAACTCGCCGCGTTCGTGCACGGCGTCAAGCGGAGCCAGTTGCACTCCGTGCCGGACGCCGACTTCGACGCCCGGTACTGGGAGGTGGTCGCCCGGCGCGAGCAGCGCGAGCCGCTCCAGCACATCACCGGGCGGGCCTACTTCCGGTACCTGGAGCTCCAGGTCGGGCCCGGCGTGTTCGTGCCGCGGCCCGAGACCGAGTCGGTGGTGGGCTGGGCCATAGACGCCGTGCGCGCCATGGACGTGGTGGAGCCGTGCATCGTCGACCTGTGCACCGGCTCGGGCGCGATCGCGCTCGCTCTCGCCCAGGAGGTGCCGCGCTCGCGCGTGCACGCCGTGGAGCTGAGCGAGGAGGCGCTGACGTGGACCCGCAAGAACATGGAGGGGTCCAGGGTCGACCTGCGCCAGGGCAACGCCCTGACCGCCTTCCCGGACCTCGACGGCCAGGTCGACCTCGTCATCTCCAACCCGCCGTACATCCCGCTCACCGAATGGGAGTACGTGGCCCCGGAAGCGCGCGACTACGACCCCGAGATGGCGCTGTTCTCGGGTGAGGACGGCCTGGAGCTGATCCGCGGCATCGAGCGCACCGCGCACCGGCTGCTGAGGCCCGGCGGGGTCGTCGTGATCGAGCACGCCGACACCCAGGGCGGCCAGGTGCCGTGGATCTTCACCGAGGAGCGGGGCTGGGCGGACGCGGCCGACCACCCCGACCTCAACAAGCGGCCGCGCTTCGCCACCGCACGCAAGGCGCTGCCGTGACCGCGCCCGCCAGGACTTCAAGCCAGCAGTACGTGTACGAGGAGGCCCGCTGACAATGGCACGGCGATACGACACCAACGACGCGACCGACCGCGTGACGGGTCTGCGCGAGGCCGCGTCCGCCGTCCGCCGGGGCGAACTCGTGGTGCTGCCGACCGACACCGTGTACGGCATCGGCGCCGACGCGTTCTCCTCCGAGGCCGTGGCCGACCTGCTCGCCGCCAAGGGCCGGGGCCGCACCATGCCCACGCCCGTCCTCATCGGCTCCCCGAACACGCTGCACGGGCTGGTCACGAACTTCTCCGAGATGGCCTGGGAGCTGGTGGACGCGTTCTGGCCGGGCGCCCTGACGCTGATCGCGAAGCACCAGCCGTCGCTCCAGTGGGACCTGGGCGACACCCGCGGCACGGTGGCCGTCCGGATGCCCCTGCACCCCGTCGCGATCGAACTGCTCACCGAGGTCGGCCCGATGGCCGTGTCCTCGGCGAACCTCACCGGCCACCCCGCGCCGGAGAACTGCGACGCCGCGCAGGAGATGCTCGGCGACTCCGTCTCCGTCTACCTCGACGGCGGCCCCACCCCCGGCAACGTCCCGTCCTCCATCGTCGACGTCACCCGCGAGGTGCCCGTGCTGCTCCGTGAGGGCGCACTGTCGCCGGAGGAGCTGCGGAAGGTCGTACCCGACCTCGAGGTGGCGAATTGACGGCCCCTGAAGCGGGGCGTGGCATAGGCGAGGAGTACGAGACGGGGGTCCCGGCGCAGCCCGGCCCGCCCCACGACACCTTCCGCATCCTCCACGTCAGCACCGGCAATGTGTGCCGCTCGCCCATCACCGAGCGGCTGACCCGCCATTTCCTGGCGGACCGGCTCGGCGACCCGGCCGGCGGCGGGCTCATCGTGGAGAGCGCGGGCACCTGGGGGCACGAGGGCGCGCCCATGGAGACCAACGCCGAGACGGTCCTCGCGGACTTCGGCGCGGACGCCTCCGGCTTCGTGGGCCGCGAACTGCTGGACGAGCACGTGATCCGGGCCGACCTGGTCCTGACCGCGACCCGCGACCACCGCGCCCAGGTCATCTCCATGGGACACTCGGCCGGCCTGCGCACCTTCACGCTCAAGGAGTTCACCCGCCTGGTGAAGGCGATAGACCTGGCCACGCTGCCTCCTCTGGAGGACGGCGTGGTGGAACGCGCACGGGCCCTGGTCCGCGCTGCCGCCGCTCTACGCGGGTGGCTCCTGGCCCCCAGCGTCGAGGCCGACGAGGTCTACGACCCCTACGGCGCCCCCCTGCCCTTCTTCCGCTCCATCGGCGACGAGATACACGAGGCCCTGGACCCGGTCGTCACCGCCCTGACGGGGGTGCCCGCCCGTACGTGAGGCCGACGGGGTTCCGGCGAGGAGCTGACGGCGGCGGGGGTACGGCCGCCGGCTCGCCCGACGTGACGGGGGCGCCCGGGTGTGACCGAGGGGGCGGGAGCCGCCGTGGCTCGGTGGCGGTGGGGTCTCGCGCGGCCCGTCGGGTCCGAGTTCTGCGAGGGGCGCTGGGGGTGGGCCCTTCGGTGGGTCGCGGCCCCTGCCGGGCACCCGCCCCCGGCCCGAGGCCGACGGGGGTTCCGGCGCGGAGCCGACGGTGGCGGGGGTACGGCCGCGCCGGCTCGTCCGCCGTGACAAGGCGCCCGTGTGGGACCGGGGCGGCGGGAGCTGCCGTGGCTCGGTGGCGGTGGGGTCTCGCGCGGCCCGTCGGGGCCGAGTTCTGCGAGGGGCGCTGGGGGTGGGCCCTTCGGTGGGTCGCGGCCCCTGCCGGGGCAGCCGCCCCGGCCCGAGGCCGACGGGGTTTCGGCGCGGAACCGATGGCGGTGCGTGTGGGGGAGTCGGCTCGGCTGCGCCGCTGGGTGCCCGCGGCGGCATGACGGCGGGGCGGGTGCCGGCCGGGGGGCCCGTGAAGGGGTCCTGTGGGCCGTAGGGAGGGTGGCGGGGCCCGTGAGGGGTAACGGGTCGAGCGCGGGGCCCGGGGCGGGCCTACATTGGACGTACGTCACCGTCGACCGTCCGGAGACCACCATGTCGGTCATCCCTGCCCTCGAGGCCGATGTCCTGCGGCGGCAGGACCCCGCAGTGGCCGACATCCTGCTGGGGGAGCTGGAGCGGCAGACGACCACCCTGCAGCTGATCGCGGCGGAGAACTTCACCTCGCCCGCGGTGCTGGCCGCGCTCGGCTCCCCGTTGGCGAACAAGTACGCCGAGGGGTACCCGGCCGCCCGGCACCACGGCGGCTGCGAGATCGTCGACATGGCCGAACGGCTCGCCGTGGAGCGGGCCAGCACGCTGTTCGGCGCCGACCACGCCAACGTGCAGCCGCACTCCGGGTCGTCCGCCGTGCTCGCCGCCTACGCGGCGCTGCTGCGCCCCGGGGACACCGTGCTCGCGCTCGGGCTGCCCCACGGCGGTCACCTCACCCACGGCTCGCCCGCGAACTTCTCGGGGCGCTGGTTCGACTTCGTCGGCTACGGAGTCGACGCCGAGACCGGACTCATCGACCACGACCAGGTGCGCACCCTGGCCCTCACGCACCGGCCCAAGGCGATCGTGTGCGGGTCGATCGCCTACCCGCGCCACATCGACTACGCCTTCTTCCGGTCGGTCGCCGACGAGGTGGGCGCCTATCTGATCGCCGACGCCGCGCACCCGATAGGCCTGGTCGCCGGGGGAGCGGCGCCCAGCCCCGTCCCGTACGCCGACGTGGTGTGCGCCACCACCCACAAGGTGCTGCGCGGGCCACGCGGCGGGATGATCCTGTGCGGGAGCGAACTGGCCGAGCGCGTCGACCGGGCCGTCTTCCCGTTCACCCAGGGCGGCGCCCAGATGCACACCATCGCCGCGAAGGCCGTGGCGTTCGCCGAGGCGGCCACTCCCGCCTTCGCCGCCTACGCCCACCAGGTCGTCGCCAACGCGCGCGTGCTGGCGGCGCACCTGGCCGTGGAGGGACTGAACATCACCACCGGCGGCACCGACACCCATCTGATCACCGCCGACCCGGCGCCCCTCGGCATCGACGGGCGCGCCGCGCGCGGGCGGCTGGCCGCCGCCGGGATGGTGCTGGACTGCTGCGCGCTGCCGCACGGCGATGCCCGCGGGCTGCGCCTGGGCACCGCCGCGGTGACCACACAGGGCATGGGACAGGAGGAGATGCAGCGGATCGCCGTACTCTTCGGCAAGGTGCTGCGCGGGGAGCTCGACGCGGCGCGGGCCCGTGAGGACGTGCGCGAACTCACCGTGCGGTTCCCGCCGTACCCCGTCTGAGACGGCCGGGGCGGGGTAGGCGCACGGTCGTGCACGGCCCGTCCGGAGCCGTGCACAGGCACACGTGCAACCATCGTCGCTACCCGGAAGTCCCCATACATATGCCCGCGTCGCTAGGGTGTGGGGCTGAGATGGCCAGCGAGACCTGTGGGGAAGCCCGTGCGTGAATACCTGCTGACGCTCTGCATCACGGCCGCGGTGACGTACCTGCTGACCGGGCCGGTGCGGAAGTTCGCGATCGTGGCGGGGGCGATGCCGGAGATCCGGGCACGTGACGTGCACCGGGAACCCACCCCCCGGCTCGGCGGGATCGCGATGTTCTTCGGCATGTGCGCGGGCCTGCTGGTCGCCGACCACCTCACCAACCTCAACGAGGTCTTCGAGAAGTCGAACGAGCCGCGCGCGCTGCTCTCCGGGGCCGCGCTGATCTGGCTGATCGGTGTCCTGGACGACAAGTTCGAGATCGACGCCCTGATCAAGCTGGGCGGCCAGATGATCGCGGCCGGTGTGATGGTCATGCAGGGTCTGACGATCCTGTGGCTGCCGGTGCCCGGTGTCGGCACGGTGGCGCTCACCCAGTGGCAGGGCACCCTGCTGACGGTGGCGCTGGTCGTGATCACGATCAACGCGGTCAACTTCGTCGACGGCCTGGACGGGCTCGCCGCCGGCATGGTCTGCATCGCGGCCGCGGCGTTCTTCATGTACGCCTACCGGATCTGGTACTCGTACGGCATCGAGGCCGCCGCCCCCGCGACCCTCTTCGCGGCCGTGCTGATGGGCATGTGCCTGGGCTTCCTGCCGCACAACATGCACCCCGCGCGGATCTTCATGGGCGACTCGGGGTCCATGCTGATCGGCCTGGTGCTGGCGGCGGGCGCGATCTCGGTGACCGGGCAGGTCGACCCGGACGTGATGAACCTGTTCGCCGGCTCCGAGCGCAACGCGGTGCACCAGATGGTGCCGGTCTACATCCCGCTGCTGCTGCCGCTGACGATCATCGCCATCCCGGCCTCGGACTTCGTCTTCGCGGTGGTGCGGCGCACCTGGCGCGGCCAGTCGCCGTTCGCGGCGGACCGCGGTCACCTGCACCACCGGCTGCTCCAGATCGGCCACTCGCACAGCCGCGCCGTGCTGATCATGTACTTCTGGGCGGCCCTGATCGGCTTCGGCGCGCTGGCCTACTCGGTCAACTCGGCGTCGATGTGGATCGTGCTGGGGATCGTCGTCCTCAGCTTCATCGGGCTGGTGCTGCTCCTGCTGCCGCGGTTCACGCCGCGTACCCCGCGCTGGGCGGAGGCGTTCGTGCCGCCGCGCTACCGGCGGGCCGGCCGTCGCGCGGCCATGGCCCCGGGCGCCGCGACGCCGGCGGCGGTCGGAGCCGCGGTCCGGGAGGCGCAGGGGGCCGCTGAGGCATGCGAGGCCGCCGAGGCGCATGGGGCTGAGACGGCTCGCGAGCCCTCCGCGCCGATCGCCGCCGGAGTGGCCGGAGTGGCCGGAGTCAACGGAGCGACCGCCGTGGGCCCCCGTTCGCGCGTCCTCGACGGGCGCAGAGCGGGAACGTCGCGCTGACGCCGCAAGGTAAGAATCTGACTAAAGCGTTGCCATCTCGTGGGAGTACAAAGACCCCCAATATCAGACAACTTGGCCCGCTTTTTGCACAGACGGGCGGCTTCACTCTCATGTGTGACAGCCAGCACACCCAGCAGGTAAAGACCTCATCAAATAGTTTGTGATACCGTTCACGAGAACCCCGGATACAACCGAAGGACCCGAGTGCGAGGGGCCCTTGGTGTGGAGGATCCTCATCCGAACCGGGGACTACGCTCGTCCATGACGACACCCCTGCCCCCTGTGAAAGCGGAGTTGCCGCCATGCCGTCCAATGACGTCCGGAACCTACTGCACACCGCAGTGCCCACCGCAGCTGTCGGTGTGGTCGCGGTGGCGGTCAGTGGCGCGGTCGCCGGCGGGAAGGGCGCCATCGGGGCCGTCGTCGGCGTAGCCCTGGCCATCCTGTACATGGGGATCGGTCTCTACGTGCTGCAGTGGACGGCGAAGACGCTGCCGCAGCTCTTCCAGGCCATGGGCCTCATGCTCTACGTCGCCCAACTCCTGCTGCTCATGATCTTCTTGGCGGTCTTCAAGGGCACGACGCTCTTCAGCGCCAAGGCCTTCGCGTTCTCGCTCGTCGCCGCGACCGTCGTATGGATGGCCGCGCAGGCACGCGCGCACCTGAAGTCCAAGATCTTCTACGTCGAACCGGACTCCGAGAAGCACGACAAGTCCGAGAAGACAGGGTCCTCGTCGTGAGGGGTAGGGCCGGGATAAAGACGTGTGTGATCTCCTGCTATCGTCCGGTGCCAACTGCGGCATCGCGGGCGCGGGCATCTGAGCTGACGCCTGCTCGATCGCGAGGCTCGATGCCCGCCGGCCGCCCCCACATCCGTACCACCAGTCCGGTGCCGACCCGCGGCTGCCCGCCGCGCCGACACAACGAGGTTGCCGTATCCATGCGCCACGCCGAAGGAGCCCGCGGTGAGTGCTGACCAGACCACGCTCGCCTTTGACTGGAGTTGCCGCGTCTTCGCCGAAAACGGCTGCGGCTTCCCGTCGCCGGGCCTCCACTCCTTCATCTTCAAGCCGATGTTCACGGTCGGCGGCTACGACTTCGACAAGCCGATGCTGCTCGCCATCATCACCTCGCTGGTCGTGGTCGGCTTCTTCTGGGCCGCCTTCAGCAAGGCCAAGGTGGTGCCCGGCAAGCTTCAGATGGTCGGCGAGGCGGGCTACGACTTCGTTCGCCGCGGCATCGTCTACGAGACGCTCGGCAAGCGCGAGGGCGAGAAGTACGTCCCGCTCATGGTCTCGATCTTCTTCTTCGTCTGGATCATGAACCTTTGGTCGATCATCCCGGTCGCCCAGTTCCCGGTGACGTCGATCATCGCCTACCCGGCCGCCATGGCCGCGATCGTCTACGTGACCTGGATGGTCCTGACCTTCAAGAAGCACGGCTTCGCCGGCGGTTTCAAGAACCTCACCGGCTACGACAAGTCGCTCGGCGCGGTGCTGCCGCTCGTGGTGGTCATCGAGTTCTTCTCGAACGTCCTGGTCCGCCCGTTCACGCACGCGGTGCGACTGTTCGCCAACATGTTCGCCGGCCACCTGCTGCTCGTGATGTTCACCGTCGCCAGCTGGTACCTGATGAACAGCTGGCTGATCGCGGCCGGCGCCGTCTCGTTCGTCATGGCCATGGTCATGATCCTGTTCGAGCTCTTCGTCCAGGCCGTCCAGGCGTACGTCTTCGTCCTCCTGGCCTGCTCCTACGTTCAGGGCGCTCTCGCCGAGCACCACTGAGCCACCGTCCCGCACCGCCCCGTCACAGACGTCCGGTGGCCAACCCCCACCGGTCCTTGAAAGAGAAGGAAGAATCAGCATGGCTGCCACTGAGACCCTTGCCGCCGTCACCGGCTCCATCGCCTCCGTCGGCTACGGCCTCGCCGCCATCGGTCCCGGCATCGGCATCGGCATCATCTTCGGCAACGGCACCCAGGCGCTCGCCCGCCAGCCCGAGGCCGCCGGTCTGATCCGTGCCAACCAGATCCTGGGCTTCGCCTTCTGTGAGGCGCTCGCCCTCATCGGCATCGTCATGCCGTTCGTTTACACCTACAAGTAAACCGCGGCGGACGACCCACCCCACCAGGGAAAGGCACTGATGACATGCAGCTGACACAGCAGCTGGTGCAGCTGGCGGCGGAGGAGCAGCAGAACCCTCTCATCCCGCCCGGCCCCGAGCTGGTCATCGGCCTCGTCACCTTCGCCATCGTCTTCTTCTTCCTCGGGAAGAAGCTCCTGCCGAACATCAACAAGGTTCTGGAGGAGCGCCGCGCGGCGATCGAAGGCGGTATCGAAGAGGCCGAGGCCATGAAGGTCGAGGCCCAGAGCGTCCTCGAGCAGTACAAGGCCCAGCTCGCCGAGGCCCGGCACGAGGCCGCGCGCCTGCGCCAGGAGGCGCAGGAGCAGGGCGCCACGCTCATCGCCGAGATGCGGGCCGAGGGCCAGCGTCAGCGCGAGGAGATCGTCGCCGCCGGCCACGCCCAGATCGACGCCGACCGCAAGGCCGCCGCGTCCGTGCTCCGG
>NZ_JBEXZD010000130.1:0-22139 GCF_040628575.1 Streptomyces sp. NPDC006393 | reverse complement strand
TCAACTCCGCCTACTGAGCCCAAGCACCCCAGCACAGCACCCCAAGGCCGATGCCCGCAGCAACACCCGCTGCCGGCACCGGCCTTCGGCGTATCTCCAACAGCTCTGGCCCTGCCATCGAGTGACTCATGTCACATGCAGTCCCTGTCAGGAATCGGGTCGCCGCTCCGCTCAACGTCACGAGGAGCAAGCGAATCAACAGGAGCTGCACATGAAGCACCGCATCGTCGTCCTCGGCGCCGGCTATGCCGGGGCCCACACGGCCGGGAACCTGGCCCGCCGGCTGTCCCCGGCAGACATCGAGATCACCGTGGTCAACGCTGAGCCGGACTTCGTACAGCGGCTGCGGCTGCACCAGTTGGCGGCCGGCCAGGAGATCGAGACTCGGAAGCTTGCCGACGTCTTCGCGGGCACGGGGATACGGCTGCGCGTGGCCCGTGTCACCGCCGTCGACCCCGAGCGCCAGGTCGTCGCCGTGGCCGACGCCGAGGGCTGCGGCGAGTTGGGCTACGACACGCTCTTCTACGCGCTCGGGAGCCACGTCGCCGACGGCGGCGTCCCCGGGGTGACCGAGCACGCCTTCGACGTCGCCGGCAGGCCGTCGGCGCTGCGCCTGCGCGAGCGTCTGGACAGCTTGGACGAGGGCGGGAGGGTGCTGGTCGTCGGTGACGGGCTGACCGGCATCGAGACCGCCACCGAGATCGCCGAGTCCCGGCCCGGCCTGTCGGTGGCGCTGGTCGCCCAGGGCGAGCTGGGCGCCCGGCTCTCCGCCGGAGCCCGCGGCCACCTGCGCCGGGCCTGCGACCGGCTGGGCGTCACCGTCCTGGAGCACACCCGCGTCGAAGCTGTCGAAGCGGCGCGGGTGCTGTGCGCCGACGGCACCGTCCTGGCGTCCGACGCGACCGTGTGGACAGCCGGCTTCGCGGTGAGTCCCATCGCCGCCGCCGGCGGGCTGGAGGTCACCGAGAACGGTCGGATCGTCGTCGATCGCACCATGCGGTCGGTCTCCCACCCGAATGTCTACGCCGCCGGCGACAGCGCCCACGCCATCGGCGACAACGGCCGGCCGCTGCCGATGTCCTGCGCTTCGGCCGGCTACACCAGCATGCAGGCGATCGGCGCGATCGTGGGGCGTCTGACCGGCCGCAAGATCCCGCACACCAAGCTGGAGTACCTGGGCAACCACATCAGCCTCGGGCGGCGGGACGGGATCCTGCAGATGGTCGACGGGGAAGCGCGGGCGAAGCCGAGGTACCTCGGCGGCCGGAAGGCCGCGCGGTTCAAGTCGGGCATCCTCAAGACCTCGCTGTGGGCCACCTCGCACCCGACCTTCGGCATGCCCAAGCGCCGGCGCCGCCTGACCGCCGCCCCGGATACGTCCGTGCGTACGTCAGCGGAACAGGCCGTCGCGTAGCCGCCTAGGGTGGTCCGCGTGGACAGCACCGCCACTGACGGCTTCGACACCAGTCGCTTCGAGGCCAGCCGGAACCGGCTGGCCTCGCTGGCGTACCGTCTCCTCGGCTCGGCCACCGACGCCGAAGACGCCGTGCAGGACGCGTTCCTGCACTGGCAGGCCGCCGACCGGCAGCGGATCAAGGTGCCGGAAGCGTGGTTGACCAAGGTCGTCACCAATCTGTGCCTCGACCGGCTCCGCTCGGCACGAGCCCGCCGCGAACGGGCCGTCGGCGCCTGGCTGCCCGAACCGCTCCTCGACGGCGACCCGATGCTCGGCCCGGCCGACACGTTCGAGCAGCGCGAATCGGTCTCCTTGGCGGTGCTGACTCTCATGGAGCGCCTGTCGCCCGTCGAGCGGGCCGTCTACGTCCTGCGCGAAGCGTTCTCCTACAGCCACACCGAGACCGCCGAGATCCTCGACATCACCGAGTCCGCGAGCCAGCAGCACCTCCACCGGGCCCGGCGCCGCATCACCGTCGCGCGCCGCGGCGACGGCGAAGTCGACCCGGCAACCGCCCGCAGGATCGTCGAGGAATTCCTCGCCGCTGCCACCTCGGGCCGCACCGAACGGCTGGTGGCACTGCTCACCGAGGACGCGACCGCGATCTCCGACGGCGCCGGCCTGGCGGAGAAGCTGCTGCGCTACGAGACTCCGCAGCGCATCGCCGCCGTCGTACGCGCCGGCTTCAAGCCCACACCCGCGAAACGGCGCTTGGCCGGCGGCACGCCCGCCGTGCACTACGCGCTCGTCAACGGCACCCCCGCCATCCTCTTCGTGGTCGCCGGCCAGGTCGTCGGCGCCGTGACGTTCGACGTCGCCGACGGCAGGATCGCGACCGTGCGCGGCATCGCCGCCGCCGACCGCCTCACCCGCCTCGTCGAGACCTGGCGGCAGCACGAACAGGACACGCCGCTCATCGCCCAGTGGTGACGGGCCTGCGTTTCACAGTGGTCGTGTCGGCTCTCACCTTCCGTGCCAGTTCGAGGAAGTGGTCCCAGTCCCAGTTGGCTCCGGGGTCGGTGTGGGTGGCTCCGGACACCTCGTGGTGACCCAGGATGTGGGTTCGGTCCAGCGGAATCGCATGGCGCGCGCACACGGCCGCGGTGAGCGCCGCGGACGCGGCGTACATCTCCTCGGTGAACCAGGCGGTGGAATTGACCCAGCCCTCGTGGGTGATGCCGATGCTGCGGTCGTCGTAGGAGGGGTCACCGGCGTGCCAGGCGACGTCCTTCTCGCGGACGCACTGGGCGATGTGGCCGTCCGCCGAGCGGACCAGATAGTGCGCCGAGGTCTTCCGGCCGGGGTCCTGGAAGACGGCGACGGCGTCGTCGAAGTGTTCCTGCGTGACGTGGATGACCACGTGGTCGACCGGATGGCTGCGGGGACGCCGCGCGGTCAGGTAGTTCGCGGGGTCGGCGGGCAGCCACTGGGCGCCCGGATGGTCGACGACCGTGGAGGAAGGGCCCGCGCCGGCCGCGGAAGCCGTTCCGGCGGCGGCTGCGGTGGTGGCTGCCGCGGCCAGGGTGACGGCGGCGGCACCGCGCAGGACCGTACGGCGTGACGGGGGAGGCTGCCGGTCGTCGTGGCTGCGGCTGATCGGGCCGGTCATGCTCCGTCCTCCCGCGAGGTCCGGTACCAGTTGTGTCGGGCGAGCCTGGGTTCGTAGACCCCTTTCGGCAGGTCGTCGGTGAGCCGGACCGACCATCGCTGGAGTCGCTGCATCAGATCGGCCTTGACCTTGCGCAGGCTCGGATCGTCCCAGCGGTTGTGCAGCTCCATCGGATCCTTGTCGAGGTCGTACAGCTCACCGCCGTCGGCGACGTGCTCATAGAGCTTGTAGCGGTCGTGCCGGATCATCCGCGACGAGCCGCTCTGGGTCACGCTGTTCAGCTCGTCGTACCTGGTGCCTTCGTACGGGAAGTGCAGCGGCGGGCGGGCGTCGTCGGGATAGGGCAGGCCGCCGTAGCCGCGCTCGGTGACGATGTCGGCGAACTCCGCGGCCGGGTAGTCGGAGCCGGTGAGCATCTGCCACAGGCTGCGGCCCTGGACACCCAGCGGGATGGGGCGGCCGACCGCCTCGCACACGGTGGGCAGGATGTCGGCGATCGAGACGAAGTCCTTCTCGTTGTCGTGCGTCCTGACACCGCAGCCGTGCACGACCATCGGGATGTGCGCCAGGACCTCGGGGATGCCGGCGCCCTTGCGCTGAAGGCCGTAGTCGGCGGCGTAGTCGCCGTGGTCGGCGAGGAAGATCAGCAGGGTGTTCTCCCACAGGCCCTGCTCCTTCAGGTGGCCGACGAGCCGGCGCAGCTGGTCGTCGATGAGGCGGAGCATGCCGCAGTAGGTGGCGCGGTAGCGGCGCCAGAGCTTGTCGTAGCCGGGTCGCTTCTCCTCCACCAGGTCGCGCAGCCACTTGTAGGCGCCGCCCTTGGCCTCCGCGGCCTCGGGGCCGCAGGACCGGTCGGGAATCTCGTCCTCGTCGAACAGCGAGAAGTACGGCTCCGGCACCTGGTACGGGTTGTGCGGCTCGGGCATGGAGACCCAGGCGAAGAACGGTTTGCCGGGGTCCCGGGCGTCCACCTGCCGGATGGTGTCGGAGACGATCCGGTACGCGTACTGCTGCTCCGGCGGGAACGGGGTGGGCGCAGTCGTCGGCCCCATGTCGATGGAGTTCATCCAGGCGGTGAAGGCGCGCTGCTCGGTGGTGGTGTCCGGTCCCTTCGTGTGGCCGTACGGGCCGGAGAAGGCGTCGTAGTCCGCCGGGTCGTCTCGGTACATGTGCGTCTTGCCGGCGTAGAACAGTTGGTAGCCGGCGCCGCGCAGGACATCGATCAGGTCGTCTCCGCGCGACACGTCCTGCGGGTCGGTGTTGGAGTTCTGCCGTACCCGGTGGGTGCTGGGCCATCTGCCGGTGAGCAGGCTGGTGCGCGCCGGGACGCAGGCCGGGGCGGTGGTGTACGCGCGACGGAAGCGGGTGCCCTGGGCGGCGATGGAGTCGAGAAAGGGCATCGTGTCCAGGTCGAAGCCCACGCCGGCGGTGAAGTCGGCGCGGAGCTGATCGGTCATCACGAACACGATGTTCGGAGCGGTCGGGCAGGTCACAGTGTCCCCTTCCGGGAGGAGAACGCGGTCGCAGCGATCGGGCGGGGACGCGGATCAGCCGGCCGGTGTGCCGCGTGGGCCGGCGCCCCGCACGGCGAGATCGCGTCGCCTCGGGCCTTCACTCGCTGATGGCATGGCCTCGGTTCTGGCGCCGGACGTAGAGGCGGTTGCCCTGCGGGCCGGTCCATTCCAGGCGGACGACGCCGGGTACCGCGGCCTCGGCGATGCGTGCCGGGTCGGCCCAGTGGCCGAAGTTCGGGTTGCGGAAGAACGTCGCCCACAGCCCGCCGTCGACGTCCGCGAAGATGTTGTTGTGGCCGGCGCCCACGCCGAGGGTCCAGCGGCGGGAGTACGGGCCCTCGAAGTGGTCGGCGACGGCGACGATCGCGTCGTACTGGTACTGCGTCCGGCCGGGGGCGGGCGTGTCGTAGGCGTGGCGGGTGCTGCCGTCGGCGGCCGTCGAGGTCCGGTCCCACGCGGCGTGCAGGAGGTAGTACTTCCCGCCGTGCTTGAAGACGTACGCGCCCTCCAGGTAGGGCTCCGGGGTGTAGGGCTGCTGCCGGAACGCCGGGAGCCGTGTCGTCGGGACGATGTCCTCCATGTCGTCCCGGAACCGGGCGTACACGTTGTTGTGCAGCACCAGCCAGGCGTCGTCGCCCTCGGTATACATGCTGCCGTCGATGTGAAAACGCGCCCCGGGATCGATGTACGGCGCGTCGGGGAGCGCGTCGCCGAAGGGCTTGTCGAGGTTGCCCTCGGCGAGCCGGTACGGTCCCTCGACGCCGCCTTCGCTCACCAGCAGGAACGAGCCGACCTTGTGCGCGCGGTCGCCCATGCACGCGACGATGTACCAGGTGTCCCGGAAGTAGTGCACCTCCGGGGCCCAGACGTTGCCGCGCCTGCCGAACCGGTCGTCGTACCAGTACTGCTGCCACGGGGCGACAACCGTGCGCCCGGGCCGGTTCTCGTCGGCGAACTCCGGCGACCAGACCTTTCCTTTCTCGGCGCCGGGGCGGACGCCGGTCGTGTCGGCCAGACGCCACGGGCCGCGCAGGGAGGCGGCCGTCCACACGAAGATCCCGTCGTTCCAGGGGCCGGCCGTGTCCAGGCCGGGTACGCGGGTGGTGCCGGTGGCAACGTAGAGCGGGCGGCGGCCCGCGATCCTGAAGCAGTTGACGTAGGTGTCGCGCATCCAGACCCGGCCGAGTTCCTCGTCGCGCGGACGCAACTCGAGCGGCAGGACGAAGGAGTTGTCCCGTCTCGGCCAGAGGTCCGTGCGGGTGTCCGCGAGACCGTACGGCTCGAGGTCGGGCCAGTTCGACGGGTGACGCCCGCTCGCCGCACCGCTCGCGGGGACCGCGGCCGCGGCCCGCGCCACCGCGCCCAGCGATCCGGCCGCACCGGCGAGGCCGACCGCACCGGCCGCACCGGCCGTCCTGGCCACCCCGGCCAACAGCGCTCGTCGGCCGACGGGCGTCCCTTTCTGGGGACCGGTGCTCATCGATCGCACTCTCCTTCGTCGTTCCGCACGCCGGCACCGGCGCACGCAGCAGCTCGAACAAGGAATCCTCTGAATGCACTGAGCCCAGCATGCGAAGCCTTTCTGATTTTCGTCAACAGGTCTGAGAATTCGTCCGGATCGGCCCGGATGAATTCACCCCGGCCGATCCAGGACGCCCGTCATCACTTCTGTTTTGCCGACCCCTTGACGGAAGAATTCGAGATCCGTTGCATGAGTGCGGGGGCGGCTTCGGTCGTTCCTGCCCTCGCTGCGCCCAAGGCGCAGGTTCTTCAATGGGGAGGGAATTGTCATGGGATGGCGAGGAAGGCCTGCGCGGTCGGCTGTGACGGCGTTGTCGGTCGGCTTGTTGCTGGCCGGCGGACTCTCGGCGGTCGCACCGGCCGACGCGGTGACCGCCGACGGAGCCGGATCGCCGTCCGCGACCTACACCAACCCGGTGACCGCGAAAGTGGTGGACACGTTCCCGGATCCGGCGATGATCCGGGGCAAGGACGGTTCGTGGTACGCGTACGGAACGACGAACCCGATCTTCAACAGCGCGGGTGAGGAGGGCGAACACATCCTCCCCGTCCTCCGCTCCGGCAACATGGTCGACTGGACGTACGTCGGCGATGTCGTCTCGCCGGACGCGATCCCGTCCTTCTGGCAGGGCAACTCTCGTGCCTGGGCGCCGGACATCCGCTACGTCGACGGTCAGTACCACCTGACGTATGCGCTCTCGACCGGGGGCATCGCACTGGCGACGGCGCCGACGCCGACAGGTCCGTGGACTCAGCACGGCCTCCTCGTCCCGAGCGCGGCGGTGGCCGGTTGCCCGACGGGGAACATCGACCAGGCGCTGTTCACGGACACCGACGGCACGCACTACCTCTATTGGGGCAGCTACGACGTCATCTGCGTCTCGAGGACAAATGCCGACGCGACGGCACTCACGGGACCCGTCACCCAGGTCGCCCAAGGGCGGCGGATGGAAGGCGCGTTCGTCGTCAGGCATGACGATTTCTACTACCTCATGTACTCCGATGGCGGATGCTGCGACGGGGCGTTCAGCGGCTACACCGTGAAGGTGGGGCGCAGCCGCAGCCCCTACGGCCCGTTCGAGGACGATGAGGGCACCGACCTGATGAGCCTTTCGAGCAAGGGTGGCTTCGTCCTCGCCCCGAACGGCAACGGGTTCACAGGTGTCGGGCACAACGCGGTCCAGACCGATCTGTCGGGCCAGGACTGGATCGTCTACCACGGGATCGCGAACGCGGACCCCGACTTCCCCCCGGTCCGGTCGCGCGCGGGCGAACTGAAGCTCTCCAAGCGTCCGATGCTGATCGATCGGCTGGACTGGATCGACGGCTGGCCCGTGGCGAACGCGGGCGCGGGTGGCAGCGTGACGGGAGCAGCGGCCCCTGTGACGACCGGACCTGTCGACGACGGCTTCGCCTCAGGACTTGGCGCCTGGGTGGCCCGAGGCCCGGCCGTCGTCGGCCACGAGACAGACCCGGGCCGCTTCGCACATCTGGGTGACGGGGCCACGCTCACGAGCAGGGTTCGCGTCCAGGGCGACCTGCGTGCACAGGCGGACGTACGGACTTCGGCGGGCGGCACCATCGGGCTCCGCGCCGGCGTCAACGGGCGCAACGGAGCGGTCGCGTGGCTCGACTCCCAGGCCGGCGAGCTCCGCGTCGAGGTCACGCACGGTGACACGACCGTCCGCTCGGCCACTCCGTTGCCGGCTACGTTCGACGCGAGCACCTGGAAGGTGCTGACGCTCGACTGGGTCGGCGATGACGTCACGGCGTCGGTCTCGGAGGACGATCTCATCGAGCCGTTGGCGGTGACGACGGCCGCGGCGCCCAGGAACGCGACTCCGAGCGGCACGATCGCGGTGACCGCCCGTCGCGGTGGCGACGTCGACAACGTGAGCGCCGCCCCGGCGGCTCGACGGGTCACCGAACGCGTTCCCGACCCGGTGCCGGGCCGGCTGCTCACGGGAAACTCCGACGACTTCGAAGGAACCGGCATGCCGGGAACGGGTGACTCGGCGTGGTCGTGGGTGCGGCAGCCCACGACGGGGCCGCGGCTGGAGGCCGGCCGGCTCGTGTGGCCGACTCAGGCCGCTGAACTGTACACGGGCAGCAACACAGCCTCGGTGCTGCTCCGGGACGCCCCCCGATCGGACTACCTCGTCGAGACGAAGCTCAGCTTCGACGGCACCAGGGCCTCTCAGCAGGCCGGCCTGGTTCTCTACCAGAACGACGACCGGTACCTGAAGCTGGTGCACTCCCTCCTGCCGCTCAACCGCAAGCCCGGCCGGCTTCTGCACCAGACGGAGTTCGGCAAGGAGGCGGAGCGCCCGACGGCCACTCCGCCGGTCGCCGTGGCGAACGGCCCGATGTTCGGGGCAGCCCCCGCGGAGACGACCTGGCTGCGGTTGTACGTCCGGCATGACGTCGTTCACGACGAGTACGACGTGCGCATGGCATCGAGCACCGACGGTGAACGCTGGGAGTGGGGCGGTACCTGGTCCCTGTCCGACCAGGGTGACCTGCGCATCGGCCTCGTGTCCATGAACACCGGCGGCGCCACCGCAGAGTTCGACTACGTGCACACCTACGACATGGCGCAGGCTGCTGGAACTCGAGTTGCCGGAACCCGAACTGCTGGAGCCGGAACGAACAGCTGACCAGCGGGTGGACTGAAAGGAGCCACACCATGCCGCGACACCGACGCGCACTTTCCATGCTCGCCGTCGCCTGCGCCACTGCGCTCGTCGTCCCGCTCTCCGGAGGCGGGGCATCGGCCGTGGCCGAACATGAGGGCCAGGTCGCGCCTTTGCCCGCGCTCGGGGTGCTGGGGGCGAACTTCAACGAGAACCTCGACCAGCTCAGCTACCCGGAACTGCGCACGGCGCGCGCCGACTGGGTCCGGGGGTTCTACGCCCTGCCCGAAGCCGACCGGGTGCCACCCGCGCGGAGCGGCACGGTCGTCGCCCTCCACGACGCGCACGCGCGGGGCTTCCACACCGTGCTGAGCCTGAAGTTCCCGATGGCCGACCGCTCGTTCCCGCAGCCGGGCACGGCGGCCATGGACGCCGAGCTGGCCCGTCTGGACCGGGTGCTGCCGCTGGTGCTCGGCACCGCCGACATCGTCACCATCGGCAACGAACCGTTCGTCGAGAGCATCCCCGCCGAGCGCGATGAGCGACTCAACCGGTTCTACGAGACCGTCGCGCGGCACGTGATCGCGGCCCGGGAGCGGCTGTGCGGGTCCGGGTGCCCCACCCACCTCTACATGGGCGCCCTGAACCGGCTGGACATACCGGCCAACCGCACTCCGGCGGTGGAGCGGTACCTCGGATTCGTCCGCGAGACGCCCCAGCTCGAGGGCGTCGACCTGCATCCCCATGTGCCCGACGAGGACGCCATCCAGCCGTTCCTCGACTACACCCTGCCCCGTCTGCGTCCCGACCAGACGTTCCTGGTGACGGAGTTCTCCCTGGTCTGGCACTGGCAGCAGCACATGACCGACCCGATCCCGGCCACGTTCGCGAAGCGGTACGGCTATGCCCCCGACACCCAGGTGTGGCAGGTGATCGGTGACGCGATCGCGCACCCGTTCCCGTCGCGTGAGTGGGACGACCTGCTCACCGAGAGCCCGTGGTTCGAGTCCGAGAAGCACCTGCTCCGCGACGAGATGGCGCGGTTCAGGAACACGGGCCGGCTCGCCGCCGCGATGTACGGGTTCCGGCAGGTGCCGTCGATGACGGCGGGCTGGAACTCGAAGAAGCCGCCGTGGCTGCTCAACAGTGTGTTCGCCACCCTCACGGTCCAGCCCCGCGGAGCCGGGATGTCGGCGCCGGGCTACACCTGGCTCGACGACTTCCGGAGTCTGCAGTAGCGGGCGCCCACGCGGTCCGCCCTGCTCGAGCTCGTCCGGCTCGTAGTCTGCCAAGGTTGAACGCTGCCGCCTCGCGTTCGAGCTGGGCACGCGGTGAATGGGGCGATCAAGCGATACCGGCCTGACTCAGTATCAACTGCCCCGACCTGGCTGCGCACTTCAGTTGGTTGTAGAATTTTCCAATGAGTGTAGGTCGGTGCAATGAAGAAGGCGATCGATGAGCACACAGGCCTCCGGCGCGTCGACCCGGCGGTGGCACGGCGTGCACAAGGCGCTCGCCGATCCCCTGCGCGTCCGGCTCCTGGAGGCGTTGTGGGAGATACCCCAGTCCGCACGGGAACTCGCCGACCACGTCGACCTTCCAGCTGACCGGCTCTACTACCACCTGCATCAGCTCGAACGGGCCGGCCTGATCGAGATCGCCGAATACCGGCCGCTGGCCCGCGGCAAGGTCGAGCGGGTCTACACCCCCGCGGTCACCGAACCCACCAGCGATGCGGCGAACCCGGAAGAGATGGCTGAGTTCCTCGGCTCGATGCTGGACGCCACCCGGGCCGACATCAACGCTGCCTACCGGTCCAAGCAGACCGGAGGCCGCCGCGAGATCGATCTGCATCGCGGTGCGCTGCGACTGACCGACGAAGCCCTCGCCGAGCTGCGCGGTCACATCGAACGGCTCGCCACCCGATTCGGGGATCGCGACGCCGCGGGGGTCTGGACACGGGTGGTCATCGCGGTCGTCGACCTGCAAGACCGCCCGTCCCCGGACCCTGCCACCCCTCCCTGAGAGGCCGCCATGATTGACCACGAAGAGCACATCACCGGCCCTGCGTTAAGGGCCTCGGACGCCGAACGCGACCAGGTCGCAGCCCAACTGCAACACCACTACGCGGTTGGCCGGCTGACGCTGACAGAACTCGAAGAACGCGTGGGCGCGGTCTACGAAGCGCGGACCCGCGAGCAACTCGATGCCCTTCTGAGGGACCTGCCGAGCGAGGCGGAACGGCCGGCGTCACACACCCCTGTCATCGACCCCCGCCTGCTGATCATCCTGCTGTGCGCCTCGCCGCCTGCGGCACTCGTCTACTGGCTCATCTGCCAACGCGCGGCACGTCGAAGAAACTCACGGCCCCCGGCCGTGGAAGGCGCCCGTGAACCCGGAGAGTCCGACGAAGGGTCGCCCCCAAGTGAAGGCTGAGGCCTTGCCGGAAGGGGATCTACCGCGTTCACGTGACCGGATCACGTGCCGCAAGCGTGATCGTCCACGGTTGGCTGGTCCCGTTCCCGGCCGCTCAGCGGAGGCTGGACCGCCTCGGGGTGGGAGTTCCGGGGGTACTCCTGGCCGACGACAGCCGACGCCGGTACCCGGCGGATGTGGCGGTGGTCGAGGACGTCGTCGGCGGCACGCTGGGCGACAAAGCGAGTGGCGTTTCGTGCGAGCAGTTGGTGTTCGAGCGTGCCTTCGGCGTTCTCGCGGAGGCGGCCGAACGCGACCCCGGGATCCGAGCAGCCGCCGCACCCTTGCGCGATCGCCTGCATGAGCTGACCACACGAGTGGCTCCGCGCACCGAACACGGACTGATCCACGGCGAGCTCGGGCCCGACCACGTCTTGGTCGATGCCCGCGTACGACCCGTCCTCATCGACATCGAGGGCCTGATGTTCTTCGATTGGTCGGCAGCTACCCGATCCAGCTCTGCAAAGACTGTGTGATCGCGGAGAGACCAGCTCCGGCTTTGACCTGACGCGCCAGATCTCGGACTTGTTCAGGACTGGTGGTGACCTTCAACCCGCACGCCACCAGGTAGGCGTAGGCGGCTGATGAGGCGAAGAGTGCGTTGCTGCGCTCCAGGGCCGGTACATGGAGAAGCTGCTGCAAGAGGACTGCCGCACGCTCGGCAGGGGTGGGGTACACGGGTACGCCGAAGATCTCTGCCTGCATGCGGCTGACCGCAGCCGTCAGTGATCCCCAGTCGGTGACTTGCGGATCCCCCGGTGTGTTCTTCTCGGCGATCATGAGAAGCCAGGCGAGGTCGATGGCGAGCAGCTTCGTCGTGCTGGGCTCGGCTGCCGGTTCGGGTGTTACCGCCGGTTCCGGTGCTACGGCCGGTTCCGGTGCTACCGCTGGTTCAGGTGCTCCGGCTGGTTCCGTTGGCACGGCTGGTTCGAGGCTTGGACTACTGGAACCGGTATCGCGGCCGAGGCGGATCAGCAGGGACTGCCCGATGTGCGCGAAGGGCTGCGGCCGGGCCGCAGGCGTGGGTTGCGGGGCGGACGTCATCAGCCAGGCCGGAAAGTCGGGCGAACGGCCCACCAGATGTTCCATTCGCTCGCCGACACGACGGCTGCACGAGAGCAGTTCGGTCGTGGGAACCGTGTCCAGCAGCAGGTCCTTGGCCTCGGCGGTGAAGTCGAAGAAGCGATGTCTGATGTCGGCCGACGGCTGCGCCGCATGGGGAAGGGGGGCCAGCAGGCCGCTGAGGAAGACTTCGGCCAGGGCGGCGGTGTGGCGGCGACCGGGGAGACAGGAGTGGACCAGTTGCATCACGGGCACGGTCACGGGCGCCATCGCCGCGAGGTAGGCGGCGAGCCGTACGGATTGGGGGGAGGCGGTGCGGGTGAAGGCGAGCGGCGAGGTGGTGGAGTCGGCGGCGGGAGGGGTGGGGGTGGCGTTGCGCGGTTCCCAGATCCTCAGCGGGACGGGTTGGCCGAGGGTCGTGACCGCGTCGGCCCATGCGGCGAGGCCGGGTGGGGTCAGTTCCAGCACGGGGATGGGGACTGTGTCGAATTGCGAGACTGTCGGTGGCAGGATCGGGTGGGTCACCTGCCAGTCGGTGTTGGGGGCTCCGGCGCGTGGCGTTGTGATGTGCCAGGTGTCTGCCGTTATGCCGGTGCCCGCCCACAAGGAGCGCGGCAGGACATGGATCAACGCGGTGGGACCCGCGGTGGCCCAGTCCTGCAGGACGGTCTGCATCCGGCCGTCTTGCCAGGCGGGGGCTGTTCCGTCGGTGACGACGATGACCATGGTGCGCCCGGAGGGATCTGTCACGCACTGCGGGGACAGCGTCTGAGCGTCGTTGCCGGCCCATGGGCGGGTGAGGGAGATGGACCGCGAAGACCGCGGATTTCCGTGGCGCACCTGATGGACTTCGATCTGCCGGAAGGCGCCGCTGCGTTCGAAGAGGGCGCGAAGTTCGCCGAAGTGGCGTTCCCACAGCAGCATCGAGTCCGCGCTGTCGATGATGAGCGCCAGCCGGAGCCAGCGTTCTGGCCGGGGGCGTAGGACGACCTGAGGCACCCGGGTGTCGGCCTGGGCTGCGGCGGTGGCCTCTTCGGCCAGTTCGGTCTCCCAGGTGCTGGGAATGCGGCGCTTGAGCGGGCGCAGGGCACGACCGAAAGCAAGGTCGCCGCCGAGGGCTTTCAGCCCGGGGACTCGCAGCTCAAGATCCGTGCTGTTCCCGGTGGGCCGGGCGCCGGTCAGGGGTACGAGCCCTGCCGGGTCCGTACTCGTCTCCGCGCCGGGGGGCGGTGGGACGGCCGCGGGATTGGACCACCGGGAGGGCGGGGCGGGCGAGATGGGGTCACCGGGGGCGGCAAGAGGGTGTTCGGTGGAACCACCGGCGGCTTGCCGCGCTTTGGCCCATCGCGCGGCCAGCAGGGTGTTCGGGCCCTGTGGCAGGCGGGAGAGCAGCCACAGGGTGTCCAGGAGTTCCTCGTCGCCGAAGGGGACGCCGGCGCTGCTCAGTATCTGTTGCAACTCCCGGAACATCGCTCACCCGCCCGCGTTGAGCCTGTGCAGCACGGTCTTCAGCAATCCCTCCGGATCGTCGAGGCGGAGTCCTTCCAGACGAAGGAAGACGGCGTTGAGCAGTTGGTCGGTGGCGAGTTCCCCGACCGAGCGCCGTGCCATGAAGGTCTCCACCAGATCGCCTGCGTCGGCCAGTGCGTCCTCGCCGAGATGATGACTGATGATCTCCATGAGCTGCGTGTCGCTGGGATCGGCCAGATGCAGTGGCAGGCAACGACGCCGAAAGGCCGGCGGGAAGTCACGCTCGCCGTTGCTGGTGATCACCACGACGGGAAACTGTGTGCACGTGATGTAGCCGCGCTCCACGGTCGCGCGTCCACCGTGGTCCGCGGTGAAGACTTCGACGTTCGGTTGTGTTTCGGGCAGGCGGGACAACTCGGGGATCTCGAAGCTGCCTTCCTCGAACACCGTCAGGAGGTCATTGGGAAGGTCTACGTCTCCCTTGTCGAGTTCGTCGATGAGAAGGACACGGGGTGTGCCGGCCGGCACCAGCGCGGTGCCGAGCGGGCCAAGTCTCACGAAGTCGCCGATGGGCGGCGGCACCTGGCTGTCGGTTCGGGGAAGATTGCTTTCCTGGAGGCGGCCGATGGCGTCGTAGCGGTACAGCGCGTCCTGGAGTGTGGAGCGGCTGTTCACCGACCAGCGAAGGACCTTGCCCAGATCCAGTTCGTCCGCGATGGCCTGGGCGAGTGAGGTCTTGCCGACGCCGGGACGGCCGGTGACCAGCAGTGGGCGGCGCAGGTGCAGGGCGGCGTTGACCACTTCGGTCTCGGGGCGCCCGATCACGTACCCGGTCCTGCGATCCGGTGGGGTCCCGCCCTCCTCGTCGAGGCCGGCGGTTCGGGCCGCACCGAAGCGGCGCCAGGGTGGCGCTGCGGGAAAGGGAACGCCGGTGCGCTTCTCGCCGGTGCCGCGGAAGATCTGCCATGGGGTCTCCTCGGCCGGGGCGGATGTGTCGCCGCCATCGGGGTGGGGTTCGGCCTGGCTGGTCATCGCATACTCGCTTCGTCGCTTGCGGACTGACGGGGCACTGCCGGGGCAGGAGGCATCTGTCGTTCAGGATCGTCCAGGAGGAGAGCCGGCCGCACCGGGTGCCCGACAGGGTCTTCACAGACTTTCGCCCAGTACTTGCGGACACGCTCGGGCAGCTCAGGAATCGTGCCTTCGGGGTCGAGGGGCACGAAGTAGGTTTCGGAGACGGCCTCGGAGGCGTCGTGATCCCACAGGATGACGGGGTAGCCCAGATACAGAGCCAGCTGGATCATCCGCGCGCCGTCGTCACGGCCGGCGCGCACGACCACTCGGGCGACGTCGTGGTCCTCTTCCAGCCTGCCATAGGCGCTCTGCCCCTGGGCATGTTCCTGATCAAGGTAGACCGCCTTGCCGTCCGCACGGCCGTTCCAGCGTCTTTCCAGCCTGGCGCGGCGGTCGTCTTCGTGCGCGGTGCTGGCCAGCGGGGCGCAGCGTAGGGCGATCCGGCGGCGCACGGCGAGCAGCAGAGGAACAACATGGTGGGTGTCCGCACCGTTCCAGGTGTGCACGGGAACGGAGAGCATGTCCCCGGCCTCCAGCACGATTTCCACCACCGGTGCTTGCGCGTCGCTGACCGACAGCGATCTGATGGCGTGTTCGATCAGCCGGACGGCTTGGGCCGGGGCGAGCGGGATTCCGTTGTCGTCGTGCGCGTGCCGGGCGAGTTCCCCGGTGCCCGGGTCGGACCACACGACGCAGGTGAACATCTGTGTGGCAGGCTCGGGATAGATCTGCACCACGACGCGTGGGCCGGTGCGGGACTCCTTGAGCGATTGGGCCCATGTACGGGCAGTCGCGCGAAGTTCGTCGAGAGTCTCGGCATCCACTCCGAGCCGTTGCGCGACGTGCCGGCCCCACGTGTCCAGTTGCCGGCACCATCCGGGATATTGCTCGAAAACTGCGGCAAGGTGCTGGGTGAAGCGGATGACGGCAGGGGTTGTGCGTCTTCTCCGATCGGTGTGGCTGTGTCCGCCCGGATGTCTTTCAAGGTTCTCCATGTGCGCCAGGAGCTGGGCTCCGCCCATCGTGCCGGCGGTGTCCAACTGCACTCCGCTCCCGCCGGGCAGGATGTGCTGGGTGATCGCGGCCACCGTGGCCGGAGACATCTCGGGGGCCCTCATCAGCAGTTCACGCAGGTCTGCGTAGTCACCGACGGACAACAGGCCCGGAGGAACATGGGCGAGTGCCAGGGCCCGGAACGGCTCTGCCGTGTTGGATTCGCCATCTGCCGACAGCATGGCGATGAAGGTGGCCATTGCGCGGGGGGTGCCCAGCAGCACCTCGGCAAATGTCTTGATGGAGTAGCCATCGGCGAGTCGAGCGGCCCCGCACGCCCGGGACACCCGCGCGGCAAGCACCTTGAGCTGCCCCCCGTCGGGGAACATCGATTCCAGGACTCCGATGACTTCGAGCCGGGCTGTGGGATCGACGGGTGCCGCGTAGGTCTCGGTGTCGTCCTCGGTGCCGTCGAGTGTGAGGTAGCGGCAGGTGACCGGGGTCTGCTCGGGTCCTCCGGCCGCACACCGCTTCGCGAAGTGCAGTCTGACGTCCTGGTGAAGTGCGGACAGGTCCGGGTGCAGATCAGCTGCGTTCTGTTCCAGCCATTGCAGCAGCATCGTGGAGAACGCACCGCTTTCGGTCAAGTCGTCCTGCTCTGCCGCCTGCCCGTCGCGGGACGCGTGCAGCAGGAACTGCTGGGCCGTCTCACGGCGCGGTGGAGGGAACGGCACGACGACTGGAGCACTCTCCCCACCGTGCTCCTCCACGAACGTGGCACAGGCATCGAAGAAAAGGACCTGCTGTCCAAATCCGGAAGACGCCATCTGCGTGAGAGACAGCCGCAGTTCCTCCACATTGAGACAGAGCTTGTCCTCGGCGGACGCATCGGGATGGAAGAGCAGTCGGCCGCCCTCTCCGAGAACGCCATGACCGCCCCAGTAGACGTACAGCAGACTGCCGACCGCCTGCTTGAGATCTTCGATGAAGACTCTTCTCACGTCATTGAGCGAGGCCACCAGGCGGTAGTCGAACCCTGCTCCACCGGCAGCCGCCTCGAGGGATTCCCGGCTCTCCTCCATCGGAGACAAAAGAAGCCTGATGTTCTGCGGCGGCACCCCTCCACGGTGCAGCCACCGTGCGAAGCGCAGAGCGTCCTTGCCGGCCCCAGGCAGACTCCAATCGCGCGGGGCCCTCGGGTAGCGCTCCAACCCGACGACGACAGCGTGGATGTCGGTGGCCTCGACGTGGTTCAGCCCAGCCATGTGCGGACGGCGTCCCATACCGTGCTGTTGGTCCAGTAGGCGCTGTGCGCGAACGGGAAAGGCTGGCCGTTGCTGACCTCCACGTCACTGGCATGCAGCGGAAACACCTTCGCCGCGCGGTAGGCCAGCAGATCCCACGGATCATAGATGTTGAGCCAACGGCGCGGGAAGTGCCCCGGCAGCGTCTCGGGGTATTCAACGGAGGCCAGAGCACCGCACTCGTAGAAGAACGGCGCCTGGGAACCGATCGTGATCAGTTGATCGACCCGCCTGCCGAGGTCTTCCATGGCCAGCAGATCCACACACGCCACACCCCCCAGACTGTGGGCCAGCACGGTGACCGACTCCCCCGGTGCGTGCTCGATCGTCCGCCTGATGAGCTGTCGGACCCCCTCCCCGCGGGCCTGATAGCGGAGGATGTCCCCGGTCATCGGCAGCACGCCGTCGCTGAGAGCACCACGCTGGTTCGCCGCGCGCCGCGTCAGCGCCCGCAAGGCGGGTTTGACGGCGGCTTGCCGAACCTTGCCGGGCAGTGCCCGGCTCTGTGAATGCAGGTCGGAACTGAGCATGGCGAGCAATGCATCACGGGCAACGCCGTCCACCGCATCGGCTCCGCGCTCGGCCGCCGCCGACAAGGCGGCGGCCACGATCGCACGGGCCACCGCATGCCTGTGCTCGTAACCGTTCTCGTCGACTGTGGCCGCAGCGTCACGCAGCTCGGGTGACGCCTGCACTGCGCGCAGCGCATCAGCAAGATCGTCGAGCAATCCGTATCCACGGAAAACCGCCACGGCATCGGTGGAAGGGCGAAAAGCCTGAATCGCATCGAAGAACCTCCTGGAGGGCGGAGTTCCTCGTCCCATGCCCGACGTCGGGGCAGGCCTCAGACCAAGCAGCCGCAGCTCGTACCCGAAGTCTGCGTAGAGCACTCCCCACACAGCGATGTCCTCGTCATCGGCCTCGGTCCTGCCGCCCCCCGACGTCCGGTAACCGGGAACCGAAGTCCCGCCGCAGACGAACTTCGCGCCCTCCGCCGCCCCCCAGAAGCAGCCACGCACCTCGCGGTCGGGCTTGTCGAGTGCGGCCCGTACCACGTCGAGTGTCGCGTTGTACGACGTGGCGCGCACCCCCGTGCCGTGCACGAAGACGATCGAACGCTCCATGGATCCCCCGTCCCCACGTGTGATGTTCACGCTCGGAAGAGCACCACACCACCGCCTGATCCGATGGTAGCCATTTCGCTCCCGAAATCGGCCAACTCCTGCGGCAACAACACGATCGCCGCCTCGCCACACGCACGACCGCATCCGTCCAGCTTGGCAGAACACCGTCGAACGTCGAGGCGTGACTGCCTTTGCCGCGGAACGCCGCTCGCGTGAGATCATCCGTCCATGAGCAGCGACCTGGAAGTGAGTGCTCTGGCGATCAATGTCACCATCCCGCAGGCGCTCCGCTGGACGGACACTCGACGCGGCGAAGCGTTCACTCTGACCACACTCAACGTCCGGCTTCTCCCGGACGGTCACCTCGCGGTGAAGGCCTATGGCCGACCAGTCGGTGGCGGTCGGGGCGCATACGTCTCGTTCCCCGTCCCGGACGAGCCCGAACTGGCCGCCCTGGTCGCCGAAGCCGCCGGCCGCGCCGGGGAGTTGTGGGCCGCCCATCGTGGTCTCGGCTGAGCCCACGTCGGCTCGATGACGGACGGAGGCGGTCCCAGGATTCTCCCTCGCGGCGCACCCGGGAGGATGGATCTTCTGGCCGGCGCGAGCGCAACCGACGGGCGAGGGAAACGCGCTGCGTTTCGGCCACCTCGGCTCCGGCCCCGGCCCTTGCACCGCACGGATCGATGCACGCCCCAAATTCCGGCGCGCGCTCAATTCCAGGGCTGTCAACACGGCTGAAATACATGTGTTCGAAATCCTGGCTGGTTCGTTGAGCCCACGGGAAACAGCCGTAGAACCGTCGAGGGGGACCCCGTTGACTTCGGCCACGACACCAGCACAGACGACTCCCCATGACCTGGCACGGGATGACGAATGCGCGTACCGCGAGGGCTCCGGCCACAAGGCGGCGGCTCCTGCGCGGATGTGCACGGTCGTCACCATGGCACGGCGGCCGCCCGCCCCGGCCGTTCGGGTGCCGAGCCGGCCCGGGCCGGGAGGCTCCCGGTGAAGAGGTTCTTCGGACGTGTGCGGATGGCCGAGCCGGAGGTCTCCGATGCCGAGAAGGAACTCTTCGGCGGTCCTCTGCGCTACGACACCGGCTGGTCGGAACACGAGAGTGCCTGGCTGGACCTGACGATGATGTCGGCTCTGCGCTCCATGCCCAGGCTGGTCGGTACGACCTTGCGGCTGGCGTGGCACGCCGACCGTCGCGCACTGCGCGCCGTGGCCGTCAGCGAGATCGGGCAGGGCATCGCCGCGGCCGTCGGGTTGCTCGCGGTCAACGCGGTCATGCACGCACTGCTCGGCTCGGGCACGCCCGCACAGCGGTTGCAGGCGGTCCTGCCGGGCCTGTTCGCCGCCGCGGGGGCGGCCGTGGTCAACTCGGGCCTGGCCGGATGGTCCACCTCGCGGGCGGGCCGGCTGGAGCCACTGGTCGAGCGGATCGCCACGACCCGGTACCTGGCCGCCGCCGCGTCGGTGGAGCTGGAGGCCATCGAGGATCCGGAATTCCGGCGGCTGATCGACGTCGCCCAGTACGGTGCCGCATCCGCCCGCCGCATGATCAGCGCCTGCGTGGCCGCGCTGAACGGGACCATCTCCCTGATCTCCACGGCCGGCGTCCTCACCATCCTCCACCCGGTGCTCCTGCCGATGCTGGTCCTGATCGCCGCACCGCGCGGCTGGGGTGCGATGCGGGTGGCGCAGGAACGGTACGTGTCGATGATGAGCTGGATCGAGCACGTGCGGGCCGGCCGCCTGATCGGCAACCTCCTCACGGAGCGCACCGCCGCCCAGGAGGTGCGCATCCACGCCGTCGGGCCGTTCCTGCTCAGCCGCTACGAACGGATGGCCGAGAGCGCCGAGGCCGAGCAGGAGCGGCTGGCCGCCGGCAAAGCCGTCACCGAGTGGGTGGCCGCCGCGCTGTCCGGGCTCGCCCTGGCGGCGACGTACGCGGCCATGTTCTTGCTGATCACCAGTGGGCACATGAGTCTGGCCGTGGCCGGCACCGCCGTCATCGCGGTCCGGTCCGGCTCGGCGAGCCTGGGCGCGCTGGTGATGAACATCAACCAGCTGCACGAGGAGTCCCTCTACGTCCGCGACCACGCCCGGTTCCTGGACGAGGCGGCACGATGGACCATCCCCGGCGGAGGCGATCCCGTTCCGGCACAGGTGCGGGAGGTCGTCCTCGACCGAGTCTGCTACCGCTACCCGGACCGGGACACTCCCGCCCTGGACGAGGTCTCCCTCACGCTGCCCATGGGCTCGGTCACCGCCGTGGTCGGCGAGAACGGCTCCGGAAAGAGCACGCTGATGAAGGTGCTGTCGGGCCTGCTGCTGCCGCAGAGCGGGACCGTGCGGTGGGGTGACGCCGACATCGCCTCCCTGGACCGCTTCCGGGTCTTCGACCGTGTCGCCCTGCTCACCCAGGACTTCCAGCGCTGGCCCGTGACAGCGGCGTTGAACATCCGGATCGGCCGGCCCGCCCGGCAGGCCGGCCCCGAGGACCTTCAGCCGTCCGTCGACTACGCGGGAGCCGGACAGGTCATCGCGAAACTCCCCCACGGCCTCGGAAGCCTGCTGGCCCGGATGTTCCGCGGGGCCAGCGAACTCTCGGGCGGCGAGTGGCAGAAGATCGGGCTCGCCCGAACCCACTGGCGCAGCTCCACCTCGGACGAGGACGGCGTGCTCATCGTGGACGAGCCCACCTCCGCCCTCGACCCCGAGGCAGAGATCGCCGCCTTCGACCGCATCCGCCGGCTCGCCGCCCCGCACCGTGCCGTCGTCCTGGTCACCCACCGCATGTCCGGCGTCCGCCACGCCGACCGCATCTACGTCCTGCACCACGGACGGCTCGTCGAGCACGGCAGCCACGACGAACTCATGGCCGCCCGGGGGCGCTACGCCTCGATGTTCGACGCGCAAGCCGCCCAGTACGCCCCCACGGGGGGCACCATCCCCCGCCCCGCCTCCCCCACCGTCGCTGATCCGGCATGACCGGTCCGTCCGAAAGGTACAGCGCGACGACTCCACCCTTGTCCGGTTCACGATCCGCGGTCGCCACCGGACGGGACCGCCAACCGGCGTGAGCGCAGGGTCAATATCGCGCCACTCCACTCCAACCCCCTTTCCATCAGCCTTACTTCACCACTTGACGAAAGCATCCGGCGCGCCTAGGTTCACGGCTCAGCCACGCAACGTACGACGCCCCCACCGTTCATGAGGTGAAGCGTCGGCCGCCACCCCCCATGTGAAAGGCCACCCCCTTCATGGCGCGAACCCTTCCAGCAGCCGCCCTCACCGCCGCGCTGGGTCTGTCCGCGTGCCTGCTCACCGCGGGCCCCGCCCAAGCCGCGACCGGCACCATCACCGGTCTGGCCGGCAAGTGCCTCGACGTCGCCGGCGCCAACTCCGCGGACGGCACCCCCGTCCAGCTCTACGACTGCAACGGCACCAGCGCCCAGCAATGGACCGTCGGCAACGACGGCACGATCCGCGCCCTCGGCAAGTGCCTGGACGTCACCGGGAACTCGACCGCCGACGGGGCGAAGGCTCAGCTGTGGACCTGTACCGGCGGTGCGAACCAGAAGTGGACCGTCACCGCCGCACACGACATCGTGAACCCGCAGGCGAACAAGTGCCTGGACGTCACCGACAACAACTCCGCCAACGGCACCCGGACGCAGATATGGAGTTGCAGCGGCGGCGCCAATCAGAAGTGGAACGCGCCCGCGAGCGACGGCGGTGGAACCCCGTCCGGCTTCGTGGTGAGCGAGTCTCAGTTCAACCAGATGTTCCCGAACCGCAATTCGTTCTACAGCTACAGCGGTCTCACCGCCGCGCTCAGCGCCTACCCCGGCTTCGCCAACACCGGCAGCGACACCGTGCGCAAGCAGGAGGCCGC
>NZ_JBEXZD010000129.1:0-22157 GCF_040628575.1 Streptomyces sp. NPDC006393 | reverse complement strand
ACCAGCACCCCGTTGAGCCCGGTCACCGCGAGAAACCGCCGGTCGCCCAGCCCACGTGGCAGCCAGGTGCGGCGTGCGGACACGGCGGAGCCGCGCGCCCGGCAGGGCACCGCCACCGTGCGCAGCAGCAGCGCGGCCACGACATAGGAGACGGCGTTGCCCAGCAGCATCGCCCGGAACGCCCACAGCTGGTGCACGGCGATCAGCGGCGTGGCCAGCAGCGCGCCGAGCGCGTAGCCGACATTGCGCACGGTACGGATCCGGGCCATGGCACCGACCTGCCCGCCACCGCCCGCCAGGTCCGCCACCACCGCCTGGATCATGGGCGGCGCGGACCGCTCGGCCATCGTCACCAGGCAGCACACCGCGGCGAAGGCCAGCGGCCCGCGTACGAACGCCAGCGCCGCGAACGCGGCCGCCAGCCACAGCTGGAGCCCGATCAGCACCGGCCGGGCACCGCACCGGTCGGCCAGCAGCCCGACGGGCACCGTGGCGAGGAACCCGGCGCCACCCGCGAGGGCCAGCCCCAGCCCCAGCTGCGCCGGGGTCAGCCCCACGCCCTGCACGAAGTACACCGTGCCGCCCGCCAGATACAGCCCGGTCCCGAGCGAGTCCAGCAGGGAGACCACGGCGAACACCCGCCCGGCGCGCCCGCCGAGGCCCGCGCCGCTCGCGCCGGCCGGCCTCATGAGAGGTAGAACCCGTTCGTCTCCAGCGCGCGCAGCCGCTCGTAGTCCTCCCGCACCGCCGACGCCGAGTCCGCCGTCAGATAGACGAAACCGGGGGAGGAGGCCAGATCCACCGTCCGCCGCACCGGCCCGCCCGCGGACACCCTGCTGACCAGCCCGTCGAACGTCTCCAGACGCCGCAGCTTCTCCCGCCACGTGTCCGAGGCGCACCGGCCCTCACGGTCACTGATCAGTGAGACCCAGCGCACCGCCCTGGACCAGCGCACCGCGGTGTCGTCGAAGGCGGCGAAACCGGCCGGATCGACCAGGGACAGCGTCAGCAGCCGTACCTGCGACATGCCGGAGTACCTCAGCGACACCTCCGGCAGCACCCCGCCGCACAGCCGTGCCCCGGTCTCCAGCAGCACCGGGCCGGCGGCCGTCATGCGCAACTCGCTGTGCCCGGCGCCGTCGCGGATGCCGAGCGCGGAGAGCACCTGCCGGACATAGGCCACCGCCGCGACGGCGGCCGGTGCGTCACAGGACAGCGGCTCCTGGAAGTCGTACAGGCACGAGCCGTCCGGGCCCGGCAGCCGTGCCGAGCGCCACACCTCGACGATCTTGTGATCGCCGTCCCGGGAGACGGAGTTGACCAGGTACTCCTCGCCGTCGAGATAGTCCTGCACCAGCGCCGTACGGTTCGGCTCGCCGAAGAAGTCCGGCGCGTCCAGCACCGCACGGCAGGCCGCGGCCACCTCCGCCCCGGTGCCGCACACCCACACGTTGTCACTGCCCGCGCTGGACGCCGGCTTGACCACCACCCGGCCGCCGGGCCGGCCGGCGAACCAGGCCACCCCCTCGGCCGGGTCGGACACCGAGACGTCCTCGGCGGCCGCCAGGCCGGCCGCGCGCAAGGCCCGCGCCATCGCCGGTTTGTCGCGCCGCGCCGTGGCCAGTTCCGGCCGGTTCCCGGGCAGCCCGAGCAGTTCGTTCAGCCGGTCGGCCAGCAGCACCCCCGACTCGGTCCCGGCCACGACCCGGCTCACACCCAGCTCCGCCAGCGCCGCGGCCGCCTCCTCGGGCCGGGGGAACCAGCCCAGGTCACGATGGTAGGCGGACGGGTCGAACGCCCGGACGTACACCGCGGGCGGATGTTCCTGACTGCGCACATGCACGCAGGAGGCTCCGGCCCGGCCCAGGTCCTCGACCAGGAAACGGGCGGTCGAGTAACCGTCGACGATGCCGATTCTCATGCTGGTGTCCTTCGTCGGGAATGGGGCAGGGCGGATGTCGGGAACGGGGCGGGCGGGCTCAGGGCAGCAGACGGACCGTGACGGTCTTGGGCCGCTGGTACTCGTGCAGGGCGAGGACACTCAGGTCGGTGCCCTGGCCGGAGCCCCGGCGCCCGCCGTGCGGGAGTTCGGCCGTCTGCACCAGATGGCAGTTGACCCAGGCCTCACCGGCGTCCAGCCGGCCCGCCAGGTCCAGCCCGCACGTCACGTCACGGGTCCACACACTGGCGGCGAGCGCCTGAGGCACACCGTGGGCGATGTCGAGGGCGTGCTCCACGTCCCGGGCCGGCTGCACGGTCAGCAGCGGCCCGAAGACCTCCTCGACCAGCGCGGGACTGTCCTCGGGCAGATCGGCCAGCACCCGCGCGCCGCGCCAGAACCCGCCCTCCTCGCCCGCGGCCGTCGCCAAGCCCGCGGTCACGTCGTGCTTGGCGCCGGAGGCACCGGCTATGCGGTCGTAACGGTCCGCCTGGGCCGGGTTGTTGAGCGGTCCGAAGTCACGTCCGGCCAGCCGCTCGGACATCGCCCCGGTCAGCGACGTGACCGCCTGCTCGTAGGCGTCCCCGACCGCGATCACACGGGCCGGAGCCGCACAGCTCTGCCCCGCGTTGTACACGCAGGCCGCCGCGACATCCGCCCATGTCTGCCGGGGCGCGTCGGGCAGCACGATCACCGGGCTGTTCCCGCCGAGTTCCAGGCTGACCGGCCGTGTCCCGGCCCGGGCGGCGACGTCCGCGCCGGCCGCCGCACTGCCGGTGAAGGCGATCATGTCGACGTCGGCGCCGACCAGCAGCCGTCCTGTCTCCCGGTCGCCGGGCACCGCCCGCAGCACCCCCGCCCCGAGCGCTTCCTCGGCGTGCTCGGCCAGCAGGACCAGTGCGTCCGGTGTCGTCTCGGCCGGCTTGGCGACCACACAGTTGCCGGCGGCGAGCGCCGGCGCGCACCGCCAGGCGGCCATCATCAGCGGATAGTTCCACGGCACGATCGCGGCCACCACGCCGACCGGCTCCCGGCGCACCCAGCTCTCGTGGCCGCCGATCAGCGACCCGGCCGCCGGGGAGCCGCTGGTCCTGGCGGCCCACGCGTAGAAGCGGAACAGGTCGGCCGCCTCGGCGACCTCCCCGGACGCCTCACCCGCCGGCTTCCCGGTGCCGGCCCGCTCCCGCTCCACGTAAGCCCCGGCGTGCTCCTCGATCAGGCCCGCCAGCCGCTCCAGCCGGTGCGCGCGCTCCTTTGGAGTGAGGTGCCCCCAGGCGGCGAAGGCCCGCCGGGCGCCGGTCACCGCACCGGTGACGTCCCCCTCCCGGCCGGGGGCGAGCCGCCCGCGCACCCGGCCGGTGCGCGGGTCGACGAGCGGCAGCGCGGCAGCGGCGCTCACCGGGTGGTCCGGGTGGCGCAGTCGCGGCACGGGCAGTGCGGACAGTCCAGACCGTGCAGCCGCTCCGGCACGACGGCGCTCACGTCGCAGATCAGGCAGGTCAGGTCGCCGTCGGGGGCGATGACCTCCTCGTAGGGCACCGGCGCCATGCGGTCCTCGGCGTCGATCTCCTTGTGCGGCGAGCCCACGGCCACGATCACATGGTCGGTGACGGCGCCGACCGCGTGCGGCACCTCGCCCTCCACCAGATAGACCTGGCCCGCCCGCGTCGGGTACACGCGGCCGTCGTAGGTGATGGTGCCCTCGCCGCCGACGACGATCAGGATGTGGTGGCCGGGGTGGGTGTGGGGCACGAACCCGGTGCCCGCGGGCAGTCGTATCACGTCGGCGCCCACCGAGCCGTTGGTCACCAGCGCCTGACCGGTCGCCGGGGAGCCGTGCACGTCGACCGGCCGCGGGCCGTGGTCGATGTCCAGGCGGGTGGAGCCGTCCCCGACCAGGCTGGTGGCCCAGTCGACGATGTTCAGCCGCTGCGGCGCGTCGGCCGTCGTGGCTGCGGAGCGGTGAGCGTGCGTGGTGAGCATGCGGACTCCTTGAGGCATCGAGTGTCAGGCATCGGGAAGGGAGCGAAAGGGATGCGGCCCGGCGGGACGGGGCCACCGGGCGGCGGGGGCGGCGCGCGTCAGAGGGGCGGCCTCCCGCCCCAGACGACACCGCCCAGGTCGTACGGCCCGGCGCGCAGGGCGGAGAAGCCCAGGTCACCGAATCCGGCACCGCGCAGCAGGTCCAGCCACTCCCACCGCGTGCGGAAGCCGCCCCGGTCCCACCAGCCGTCGAAGAGGCAGAACAGGAAGTCCAGCGCCCACGGAGCACCGTCGGCGGTGGTGGGACTCGCCCCCTCCGCCAGCACCAGACGGCCGCCGTCCACGAGCAGGGCGCGCAGCCGGCGCAGCGTCGCCGCCTTGTCCGCCACACAGTGCACGACGTTGGTGGCCAGGATCGTGTCGAACCCGCCGAGCCCCGCCGGCGGCTCGGCATCCAGATCGAGGACGACGCCCCGGCCCGGCCAGGTGCCGCGGGCCACCAGTCCGGGCAGCCGGTCCGACCACACGAAGTCGCCGTCGACCGCACCGGCGACGCGGGAGGTGGTGTTGCCCACCCCGGAACCCACCTCCAGGACCCGCCCGGTCAGCAGGCCGCCGGCGGTCAGGACCCGCGTGATCAGTTCCGGGTAGCGGTCCATGGGCCACTCGGTCATCAGCCGCTTCCACAACCCCGGGTGGCGCCGCATCAGGTCCTCGCCCGAGCACGCGCCCGCCGCGAACTCCGGCCAGCCCTCGACCAGCGCGTCCAGCGCGTCGTGCGCCGCACTGCGCGCCGGCGTGGCCTGCGGCTCCCGCGGCCCGGCCCCGCCCACCGCGGCCGCCAGCGCCAGCGCCTGGCAGCGCAGGTGGGCGGACTGGGCGGTCGTGGGCCGTACGGGGCTGTCGACGACGGCACGCGCGGCCGCGGCGGCGTAGCGCAGCAACTCCTCGTAGCGCCGCGCCCCGTCCCGCAGCGCGGCCAGCCGACGGCCCATCGCCGCACGCCGCGGCTTGCCGGTGTCGGTGGCCAGATATCCTCCGGTCCCGGCCGCGACGGGCCGCGGGAAACCCCCGTCGTACACCGCCCGCAGGCCGGCGGGCGACGCGTCCGGCGCGATCAGTCCGAACTCCTGCCCGTAGGCGGGTTCGTCCACCGCGACCGCCACGATCCGCCCCTCCAGCCCGCGCTGCCGCCAGCGCTGCTCGATCTGAAGCGGGTGGTACTTCTCACCGCCGCGGTTCACCCGGTCGTCGCGCCGGCCCCTCAGGACGAGGAAGCCGTCCCGTTCCTCCCCCATGTCGCCGGTGCGCAGCCAGCCGTCGTCGGTCAGAACACGGGCGGTGGCCTGTGGGTCCTCCCAGTAGCCGCGCATCCGGTCCGGCGTACGGATCCACACCTCCCCGTCCTCCAGGCGCAGCTCGGTGCCCTCCAGGGGCAGCCCCACCGGCGGCTGCCGCGCGATGTACTGCTCGCGGAAGCCCGCGGTGTCCAGCAGCGGCATGACGAAGCTGAAGTTCACCGCCTCCGTCAGCCCGTAGCCCTGACGCAGCCGGGGCCCGTAGGCGTCGTGGAACCGGCGGGCCAGCTCGCTGGTGAGGGGCGCGGCGGCGGTGATCAGGTACTCCAGGCTCTCCGGCCACTGGGGCCGGGCCCGCACCAGTTCGTGCAGCAGGGCCGGTGCGATGGACGCCGTACGCGCGCCGGCGGCCTGGAGCTCCTTGAAGTACCGGGCCGGTTCGAAGGGCTGGGAGACGACGAGCGGTGTGCCGGTGGCCAGGGTCCCGGTCAGCGACATGACGATGGCGTTGCAGTGGTACAGCGGCAGGCAGGTGCCGTGCGGCCGGTCGGGCGAGAAACCGTGCAGACGGGCGGTCTTGAGCGCGTTGCCGAGGATCGCGTCCCGGCCGAGCTTGACCCCTTTGGGCCGCCCGGTGGAGCCCGAGGTGAACATGACGTAGGCGAGCCCCTCGGCCTCGGGATGCGCGGGCCGGCCGGCCAGCTTCCGGGGCGTGAGGGCGGGACCGTCGAGCACGAGACAGGCGCCCACCCGCCCGGCCAGCTCGGCCAGCTCCCCGTCGGTGCACTTCGCGGAGAGCGGCACACTGACGAGCCCCAGCTCGAAGCAGGCGGTCAGCGCCTCGGCCAGCCCCTGCCCGCTGGGGCATCGCAGCACCACGCGGGCGCCCGCCTCGAGCTCCGCCAGCACCGGCCGCCATGCAGTCATCGGTACATCAACCTCTCTGAGCCGAAGGTCAGGAACCGAGGACCGGCGACGGTGCCGCCGTCCCGGCCGGAGTGTGCGGACGACACCGCAGCCACCGCGGCAGCCGCTCGGCCAGATACCGCCCGTACGGCACGTCGATGCGCTGCCCGCCCGACGTCTGCAACCCGGGCGGCCCGGTCAGTTCCCGGTCACCGATCACGCAGTACAGCGGTTGCCAGTCACGGCGCAGCCGGCCGATCCTGGCCCGCACCGGCCGCCGGAACTCCAGGTCCACGGCCGTGCGCACCTCCTGTGTCCACAGGGAGCCGGCCAGCTCGTACGCCCGGCCGGCGTGCTTCTCGGCCAGCGGGACGAACACGACCTGCACGGCGGCCAGTTCCGCCGGTATCTCCTGTGGTCCCAGGCCCGCGAGGCCCCGCCCGAGGACCAACGGCATCATCCGCGAGCCGCCCATGGCCACACAGGCGTGAATGATCACGGGGAACTCCCCGTCGTCCAGCCGGATCCCGAACCGGGGCGCGTTGATCTCGTCCAGCTGGATGTTCTGGAGCATGACCGCGTCATAGCCGGAGGAAACGAGAATCCCGGTCTTCTGCGCATAGTATTTCGGATGCGCGGGCAGCCGCCGTACCACCGTGATCCCGGCCGCGCTCTTCGCCGCCCGGCTGTAGAAATCGTCGGTGTCCTGGGTGGTGCCCACCACCGAATCGAGAACGTGCACATAATCCCGGCCGAACCAGAAAGCAGTGGATTCGGCCGCCAGGCCCAGTGCGTGCAGATACTGTTCCGCAGCGGATTCCGGAGCGGCCAGGACGTGCACATCGGGCACCGTGAACTGCCGCCGGCGCTGAATGTTCGTCTCACCCGACCGGAACCGGCGGAACACCGGCTGCGGGCTGTACATCGCGTACGGCAGCCGGGCCCGGTCCAGCGTGGTGTCCCGCAACCAGGAGAACAGATTGGGGTCCGCCGCGTAGCTCAGCCGAAGCCCGCCGCCCTTCTCCGTCAGCTCGAACATCCGCCGCTGGGCCGCGTAGTCGGCGGTCAGCTCGGTCATCGCCGGACCCGATCCGTCGAAGACGAGCGGGAAATGCACGGGATGGACGTCCAGCGCGGCCAGGTGCGGGGCGTTGAAGGCGTCCACACCCTCCTCGAAGACGGCACCCCGGGGCAGCGTCGTCAAGAACCCCCGCGGCATCCCGCGCCGGCTGACCAGCTCCAGCGTCTCCGCGGTCCGCATCACCTCGTCCCGCGCGCAGCGATGCTCCGGATCCCCGTCGGCCAGCATGCGCAGCGCCGAGTTCCCCGGATCGAGAGAGGCCAGCACGTTCCTGTACCCGGCTTCCGGCCCCTGCCAGAGAAGCTCACCGGAGTCCCCCAGAATCCGGACGTCGACGACCTGCCCCATGGATCCCTCCTCCGGAACACGAGACACCGGGTCACTGAGACCGAGAGGCTAGGAGGGAATCCCCGGCAACGGCCAACGAACTGAACCGAGCCTGGACCGGAACTCAAGGAGTTCTCTCCCCCTGGGCCCGCTCCCTCCGGTCCTTCCGTACTCTCGCTGCACGCGGACTGGAATCCCGCTGGAGCCGCCATGGGACACGGTTGCCCACCGGACAGGATTCTCCTAACTTCTCTCCAGACTTCCCGGGAGAACCGAACGCCGGTGGGGTTTCGACACAGGAGGCGGAAATATGGCCGTCACGTCTTCGCGCGCACCCGAGGAGATCCTGCGGCCACCGGTCCGTCTGGCCGCACTCGTCGACGACACGGACACCTTCCACGGCGAGGCCTGGGGCGTCACGAGCGCGTTCCTGCCGTCCCGTTTCCCGCCCGGCCTTCTGACCCGCGACGGGATCAGGTCCCGCATCGGCACCGGCCTGCCCGCCCTCCCGTGCACCGGCGCCGTCCCCGAGGACACCGGCGCCGCCCCGGCACACCCGCCCACCCGCGCCCGGGCCACCAGGAACGGCACCTTCCGCCTGGACCACGCCGAGCAGCACGAGACCTGGATCGCGGACCTGCTCACCAACCTGGCCGAGGACCTCGGCACCACCGTCCGGGCGACCCTCGTGCTCGGCGCCGCCGACCCGGTCCGCCGCGCGGCCTTCGCACCGGACACCGCGACGGCCCGCAGGCGCGTCCGTCACACACCGGAGCACCTGTTCGTCCTCCAACTCGACGGACAGACCCGCTGGAACACCACGGACCCCGAGACCACCACCGCCGGCGAGGAGGACCCCCGGGCGACGGTCACCCTCGCAGCCGGTGACGCCCTCTACCTCCCCCCGGGCCACCCGTACACGGCCACGGTCCGCCCGGGCGGCTCAGTGCACCTGTTGCTCACCGCCGAACAGCACAGCGCCCGGGCGGTAGCGGCCCGCGCGGTCACCGGCTTCCTCGGCACCACGGCCGCCCACGCCGCCCCGGGAACCTCCCCGTCCACGCTGCACCACGCACGCCTGGCCTGGCTCCGAGCGGGCCTGACCGGCTATCTCCCACCGGCCGAACTCACCGAACTCCTCCACACGCCGCGAACACCCGCGATTCCTCACGGAGAGGTCAAGCGGCCAGGGTGACGGACGGTCACAGGTCACCGCACGTCCCCGGCCCGAGAGGATCAGGATTCGAGAAGCCCGGGCAACGGGCCCGCGGCTAGCGTGAGGCCATGGACCTCACCACTCAGCCGCACGGCGTGAGGGACCGCGCGTTCCCTGATCCGGCGGGCACCCCGGCCCGCGGACAGGAGCTGCGCCCCGGCACCGAGCAGGGAGGGGCTCTGCCATGTGTCACCCCGCTTGGCGGCAGGCGCGGATCGCCGCGCAGCGCCTGCTCGACCTCGCGCGTCTGCGCCGCGTCCGCGACCGGATCGGCCGGCAGTACACGCGGCCGCTGGACGTCGAGGCCCTCGCCCGCGACGCGGGCATCCCGCCCGGCCTGCTCGCCCGGCAGTTCCGCGACGCCTACGGCCAGTCGCCGTACGCCTATCTGATGACGCTCCGCGTCGAGCACGCGATGGCCCTGCTCCGGCACGGCGAGGGCAGCGTGAGCGAGGTCTGCCGCGCCGTCGGATGCCCGTCGGCGGCCGCGTTCGGCGCCCGCTTCACCGAGCTGGTCGGCATGGAGCCCGGCGTCTACCGCACCCGCGCGGCCCTCGGCACGACGGAGCTGCCGTGGCACGTGACGGCGCCGGTGCCGGTATCGAGCAGGAATGAAGAAGCCCCGGCGAGCACGGCGCGGCTAGCGTGATCGTCATGACTTCCCTCGCATCCGTCACTCTGGAGGTGGCCGACGCCACGGCCGCCGACCGCTTCTACTCCGCCGCGTTCGGACTGGGTTCGCAGGTACGCCTGCGGACCTCCGAGACGCCGACGACCGGCTTCCGCGGGTTCACGATGTCGATCACCGTCTCCCAGCCGGCCGACGTCGACGGCTTCGTCGCCTCCGCCCTCGAGGCGGGCGCCACCACGCTGAAGCCGGCCACGAAGTCCCTGTGGGGCTACGGCGCCGTCGTCCAGGCCCCGGACGGCACGATCTGGAAGATCGCGACCTCGTCGAAGAAGAACACCGGCCCCGCCACCCGGAGGATCGACCAGCTCGTGCTCCTGCTGGGCGTCGAGGACGTCAAGGCGAGCAAGCAGTTCTACGTCGAGCAGGGCCTGTCCGTGGCGAAGAGCTTCGGCGGCAAGTACGTCGAGTTCGCCTCCGACGACGACGCCCCCGTCAAGCTGGCCCTGTACAAGCGCCGGGGCCTGGCCAAGGACGTCGGGGTGCCCGAGGACGGCAGCGGCTCGCACCGGATCGTGCTCGGCGGCACCACCGGGGCCTTCACCGACCCGGACGGCTTCGCCTGGAAGCCCGCCCCGGTGACGTCCACACCGGCCTAGGACCGAACGCCGTGCGGGGAGACATCCCCGCGTGAGAAGTGCACATCGAATTCCGCCAGGGGGAGGAACAACCACCATGAAGCGCACGCAGTCGTCCGCCGACAACTCCGGCTCGGCCGCCGGGAAGCACGAGGGCTTCACCGCCGAGGAACGGGAGGCGATGAAGGAGCGGGCCAAGGAGCTGAAGACCGCGCGACGCGGGTCCAAGGGGGACCCGGAGGGCGAGGTGCTCGCGAAGATCGCCGAGATGCCGGAGGCGGACCGGGTCCTCGCCGAGAAGCTCCACGAGATCGTCAAGGCCAGCGCCCCGGAGCTCACGCCGAGGCTGTGGTACGGGATGCCCGCCTACGCCAGGAACGGCAAGGTCCTGTGCTTCTTCCAGAGCGCGCAGAAGTTCAAGTCGAAGTACGCCACGCTCGGCTTCAGCGACCAGGCGGCGCTCGACGACGGCGCGATGTGGCCGACCTCCTACGCCCTGACCAAGCTGACCGCCGCCGAGGAGAAGCGCATCGGCGCCCTCCTCAAGCAGGCGGTGGGCTGACGGCCGGCGCCCCCTCCCGGGCCGGTGCCCCTGGCACGGTTGCCGCAAGCAGGCAGCGAAGGGCCCCGAGGGCCTCGGCCGCAGGCCCGCCGGGACGGTGTGTCAGATCATGGCGAGCCGGTCCACCAGCAGCTCCACCCTCGGCTCGGCGTACTCGGGCAGCAGGCGGCCCGCGCGGGTCAGGGTGGCGAGCCCGTGCAGGGACGCCCAGAACACCTCGGTGAACAGCCCCGGGTCGATGCCGTTCCCGGCGACCTCTCCCAGGCTCTCCATCAGCGCGGCGAAGGCGTCCTTCAGCGGCTCCGGGGTGTCCTCCTGCGCGTACGCCAGGCCGCCGTCGAGCTGGAAGATGGCGTCGTAGACCGCCGGGTTGCGCTCGGCGAAGTCGAGGTAGGCACGGGCCAGGGCGGCGACCCGCTCGCGCGGGCCGTCCGCGCCGGCGGTCGCGGCGCGCACCGCCACGGCCATCTCCGCGGCGCCCTGGAGGGCGACGGCGCCGATGATCTCGCGCTTGCCGCGGAAGTGGCTGTAGAGGACGGGCTGGCTGTACTCGATGCGCTCGGCGAGCCGGCGGGTGGTGACCGCGTCCCAGCCCTGCTCCTCGGCGAGTTCGCGGGCCGCCGCCACGATGAGGCGTTCGCGGCTCGCCCGTTCACGCTCCTTGCGTTCCTTTACCGACATGCACCGATCCTAGCACCGCTAGACAATCGAGCGCCAGCAGCGCTAGCGTTGCCTTACTGCCTAGCAACGCTAGCACAGCGGGAGGGATCGCCATGCTCAGCACGCTCGAAGTCGTCACCACCGTCGTCGTCGGCCTGATGGTGGGGGTGGAGTTCTCCGTCGCCTTCATCATGAACCGGATCCTGGACGCGCTTCCCGAGGACAGCGGCCAGCTCGGCCACGCCCACGGCGGCCGGATGCTCGGCGCCCTGATGCCGTTCTGGTACGTGGGCTCGCTCGTCCTCAGCACGATCTGGGCCGCCGCCGGACGGCACCACCACGGCACCGGCCTCGTCGTCACCGCCGCCGGCCTGCTGATCGTCAGCGTGGTGATGTCGGTGCTGCTGCTCGTCCCGATCAACAACCGGAACAAGACGTGGACCCCCGACAACCGGCCCGCCGACTGGAAGCAGCAGCTGCACCGCTGGAACCGCTACCACTACGTCCGTGTCGCCGTCCTCATCGCCGCCTTCACCCTGCTGGTCGGCGCCCTCACGTGACACCACCGCTGCCTCGGCACGCACGACCGTGGCCACTCCCCGAGCTGTCTCGTACGGTCCCGGTCGACGCCGCACTCGACCGAGACCGCGGCCCGTCCTTGGTCTTATGCACCGGCCGGAGCCTGGACCGACACCGACCCACCCCTCCTCCCCCTCGCTCCCGCACGATACGGCCGCCATCCACCCCGGCCCCGAAGACATCGTTCCCGTGCCGGTGCCGGTGCCGGACGTCGTCGCACGCTCCCGGGGTTCCTTCGCCCACGCCTGAAGCGACCGAGCACCTGCCATCCGATCGACACAAGCCCCGGAACACGGACAAGTCACCGCGCCGCCTGCATCGACTCCTACCCCTTCGCCACCTCAGCCGAAGCCAGCCCGCCACGACGGCGGGGCAGTCAACCGGTCAGGCGCGCGTATGCACCTGTGCCCCGGACGGAGCCCAGCCAAGGTTCCCGGTTGTTGCCTGCGTCCCCGGCCAATTGCGGCCCGCAGACAGCTGATTGACGCGCCCGACACGCCCGAGGACCGCCGCTTGCGGCGGCCCGCAGGGCCGACCCGTACGGCGCGGCACATATGGGCCTTCCTTCACGCTATAAGAAGGCGCAGCCCCCGCAGACCTCTGACCTGCGAAAACGCCCGATCTGATCCGATCCGGGGATCGGGTAACCCGATCCGGGGATCGGCATTGCCGACTCCAGGATCGGGTTGACCCGACTCCAGGATCGGATCAACCCGACTCCAGGATCGGGTCGATCCGATCCTGGAGTCGGATCGCTTAGCAATATGCACATGTCCTCACCGCGCATCGATCCGATTCCGCAGTCGGATCACTTAGCAATGTGGTAATGCTCTTCCTGGTAAGTGATCCGCTCCCCGAGTCGGATCGGTTACCGCCACCGCATCGACCGAGAGAGACGGCCATCACATGGCAGAGCAAGCGCGGAGAATCCTCGCGCTGGTCGACCAGGACACAGGCGAGTTCGAGGAGGTGCAGCGCGCCAACTATGCCTTCGACGGCGCCCACATCAACGTAGGCATCCGCAAGGGCCGCGAGCTGGCCTCCGCAGCCTCGGGCCTGACCGACCGGGAGTTCCGCGTACTCGTGTGGTACTGGTTCGCCACGGAGACCAGCGAAGAGGCCATCATGCGAACGGGTGCAGATATCGCGGCAGAACTCGGCATGAGCTCGGATGCTCTGGCAAGAGTGGTGAAAGTACTCAAGAAGGCCCGCCTGCTGGTGGAGGCGGGCGGGTTGGGGCGGACCACCTTCTACAGGTGCACGCCATACCTCGCCTTCATCGGCACCGGTTTCGCACACCGGGAAGCGGTGAAGGACTGGAACCCGCCAGAGACCAAGGTGCGCGAGCCCCGTGACCGGCGGCGCCGGAAGAAGGACGAGGCCTGATGAGGATTCAGGATGCGGAAGACGTTCAGTACCTGCTCAGGAAGACTGGGCGCGTACTGAGCCCCAATCAGCGGATCGTCGTGATGCTGTACGCCTCCTCGGAGCAACGGCCGGACGGCACCGTGATGATCAAGGCAAGCGAGCTGGCCGCCACAGCGGGGATGACGCCACCGGTGCTGTCCCGTACCCGGAAGGAACTGGTGACGGCCGGCTGGATGGAAGAAACCGGCAGCGTCGGAAGTGTGAAGCTGTACCGCCTCACTCCGGCGATGTTCGAGGACCGAGGCGTCGCCGGACGGCACCTGCGCGCCGTCGGCAGCTAGAGGACCGTATGGCGAAGCGACCCGACTCCTGAGTCGGGTCGCTTCGCCATACGAGGACGGGCCGGCTCGGCACCCTTCTGCGTATGTGCCGCCGCCTTCGGTGCCGGGGATCACACCGTTGCCTGAGTGTGCCGAACTGTAGGATGGATCGTATGACGACACCGAAGGCCTCGGGGTCCACCCGGGAACGCACCAGCATCACCATGGAGGCGGACCTCATGCGCCGTGCCAAGGCGGCCGGTCACGGCAACCTCTCCGCCTACGTGGAGAAGGCCGTGCGCGAGAGCCTGCTCAGCGACGCCATGCTCGAGGTCCAGCGCATCCGCAGCCTGGACCCCCTGGACGACGTGTACGACGCCGCCGAGGCGGACGCCGCGTGATCGAGGTCCTGAGGGGGGCGGTGTGGCGTGTGCCCACCGTAGGCCGGGAGCGCACGGTCCTGGTCGTCCAGCACAACCAAGTGATCAAGCTGCATCCGGGAGGCATCGCCTGCCTGATGGTCCAGGAGGTCGAGGACGCCCGCGACACCCTGCTCACGGTTCCGATCGAGCAGCCGGTGCGTGGTGTCGTCATGGCTTCTGACATCAGCCAGTTCCGGCCCCTGCGGTTCGAGCAGGGCAAGCTCCTCGGATACCTGAGTCCCACGGACCTGGAGCGCGTGGAGACCGCACTCCGCGCGGCGCTCGACCTGTAGTCCTCCGTCGTCTTCCGCGCGTTCCTCGTCGCCGCCCGCGTCGAGCGGTGGACGAGCACCCAGCGCCCTTCGAGCTCCCGGGCACGATCGATCATGGCGCGACCACGGCGACGAGCCGCACCCGCTATTACCCGGTAATAGATGCCGGGTCGTCAGCCGCGCCGGGCGCCGCGCCGTGGGCCGCCTGCCGCACCCGCTATTACCCGGTAATAGGTGACGGCCCGTCAGCCCCGCTGCGGGCTGCCCGCCGCACCTTCCATTACCCGGTAATGGGCGTCGGGTCGGCCGCCGAGCCTCGGCTGCCCACCGTGGCGGTCATTACCGGGTAATGGCCCACCCGAACAGGTCAACTTTGCCTAACTAACGCGCCGATGCATTGAAAGGATCTTGCGCGTTAGTAAGGTAGCCCCATGAGTTCTCCAGCCACGTCCGGCGACCGCGAGAAGGTCGTCTCCAAGCTGCCGGGATGGCTCCGGCAGAACCTGAAAGTCAGGGCCGCCCAGTACGGCATCGAGATCCAGCAGGCCGTCGAACAGGGCATCAGCGACTGGTGCCGCCTGGCGTCCACCCCCGAAGGAGTCGACACCGCCGGCGCCGACTCCTTCTCCACCTTCCTCCCACAAGGCCAGTGGGACGAGTTCCGGCGCCTTGCCAACGAGCGCGGTGTCTCCCTCACCCAGGGCCTCGCCCAGTCCGTGAGGCTGTGGCTGGACATCAACCCCTCGCCCGAAGTCGAACGGCCCGCCATCACACGACGCCTCATCGTCTGCAACCAGAAGGGCGGGGTCGGAAAGACAGCCATCACCGCCGGCCTGGGTGAGGCACTGGCGGAGGACTCGGACCAGCTCTACCCCGTCCGTGTCGCCAAGCAGCTCCGCGACGCCCTGCGCGCCGCCGACGACGGCCAGGACGCCGACGAGCGCGACGGGGACCCGCTGGACGTGGAGAACCTGCCCGGCCTCGGGCTGCGGATCCTCCTCGTCGACTTCGACCCCCAGTGTCACCTCACGAACCAACTCGGTGCCGCTCCGCTGCCGATGGACGGTGACAGTCTCACCAACCACATGGGCGGCACCCCCAAGGGCGACCTCCGCGACCTCATCGTGCCCATCGAGCCCGAATCGTTCGGCGACCGCCTGCACCTGCTGCCCGCGTGCAACGACGCTTTTCTCCTGGACGTCCGTCTCTCCAGCGTCCGCGCCCGCGAAGCCGCCCTGGAACGAGCTCTCGCCCCACTGGAAGGCGCCTACGACGTCATCATCGTCGACTGTCCGCCCAGCCTCGGCCTGAGCATGGACGCGGCCGCCTACTACGGCCGCCGCCGCGACGGCGAGGAACCCGGAAAGTCAGGCACCCTCATCGTCGTCCAGGCGGAAGACAGCTCCGCCGACGCCTACGACCTCCTCACCAGCCAGATCGACGACCTCTGCGGCGACCTCGGACTGGTCCTCGACTACCTCGGCCTCGTCGTCAACCTCTACGACGCCCGCCGCGGCTACATCGCCACCTCGTCCCTCCAGGGCTGGGTCGACATAAAGGATCCCCGCGTGGTCGGCCTCATCGGCGACCTGAAGGAGCAGAAGGAGGCAGTCCGCGTGAAACGGCCCCTGCTGTCCTATGCGCCTCGCTGCCAACAAGCCGTCAGCATGCGTGCACTCGCACGGGAGATCTCATGAGCAGCAAGGCCAGCACGCTGGGAGCAGGCCGGTTCGGCAGCAAGACGACCGCTCCCGTGAGCGCACGGAGGCAGGCCGTCGCCGCGGCCACCGGCGTCCCCACCGACGGCGTGGCACCTCCTACGAGGCTGCCCGTCGACCGGATCAGCCTCAACCCGGACAACCCCCGCTCCCAGCTCGGCGACCTCACCGAACTCACCGGAAGCCTCCGTGAGCACGGGCAGAAGCAAGCCATCACGGTCATGAACCGGGACGCCTACGTGAAGGCGAACCCGGCCCGTGACAACGAGCTGGAGCCCAGCACCACCCACGTCGTCATCGACGGCAGCAGCCGCCTCGCCGCGGCCCGCGAAGCCGGTCTCACCCACATCAAGGTGTGGGTGGACGACGACCAGGGCGCCGACTCCGAAGCCCTGCTGGAGTCGGCGCTCGTCGCCAACATCCACCGACAGGACCTCGCCGAGCTCGACGAAGCGCGCGCCCTTGAGCGCCTGATGGCCATCTACGGCTCCCAGTCGGCTCTGGCCAAGAGGCTGCACAAGTCACAGGGCTGGGTGTCCCAACGCCTCGCACTGCTGAACCTGACACCGGAACTCCAGGCGAAGATCGGCGAGGAGTCCATCAAGCTGCTGCGCGCAGTGGGCAACAAGCCGCCCGAAGAGCAGGCGACTGCCCTTGAGGCACTGAAACGGCAGCAGGCCGAGAAGGAGGCCGCAAGGGGGCAGGCCGGGAAGCACGCGTCAAAGCGCCAGCCGGAGACCCTCACGAACCGAGCCGGCCATTACCCGGTAATAGAGCCCGCCTCGGGGACCGGAGAGCCTTCCACCCATTACCCGGTAATGGAGCCCGCCTCCGGGACAGGAGAGCCTTCCACGCGTGAGGCAGGTTCCACCGCAGTACACCCGTCCCCGACTGCGGGGCTCCCGGACAGGATCCCCGAGCCCCGAGACGTTCACACGGACGCGGTCGAGCAGCCGCTGAAGCGGTTCCCCTACGAGGACGGGCCGCTCGCCGCCCAGCACCTGATCCGGAAGATGCCCGCCGCGGCATTCGACGCGATGCTCGAGCTGCTGCTGGAGCACAGGACGAAGCGGGCGGACAAGACGCGTTGACCCACGGTGGCGGGCACGACGAGGTCCCTGCGGGGGGAGGGGGCAGTCCGTCGAAACCAGGCCCGGCATGCGGCGTGTGCCGCGTCACGCGGACTGGCGAGAGCGACCAGCGGGCCGGATCTGGATGTTCGCTCCAAGGTCGCTCGAGTCGCTGCCGCCGACGACGACCCGACGGCAGCGACTGAGGAGGAGCGACCGGACGGGGTTTGGGTCGCTCTCGGTCGCTGGGAAGAACCAGCAGGTCAGAGTGGGTACTTGGACGAATCAGCGACTGAAGCGACTCAAGGTGCGGGTATATGAGGACATTGGCGCGCGTGTGCGCGTGCGCGTGTGTGCGTCATATATAGAGACCTAGAGTCGCTTCAGTCGCTGTTCTTGTGGCCTCACCCCTGTGACCTGCGGCTTTGCGCAGCGACGTACAAGCTACCGAAGAACCCCCGGTCGCTCTCTCCCGCTCGCTTCGGTCGCTGGGCCCGGTCCGCCTCAGCCGCCCGACCGCCCGCTTCCCGTCGCATGACGCTCCGACGGCCGAATCTTTGTTCTCTCAGGGGCCTCTCCCTGCCCACCCGCTTCGCTAGTCTGTCCCCGTCGCTCAGTCGCTTGGGTCGCTGAGGGGGGTGCGGATGGCCTCTGAGCTGCGGAACCCTCATAGCCCTGCACCGCGGCAGGCTCCCGACGGACGGTCGCTGGCCATCGCGCGCTGGTGTGCCGGGCGGGGATGGCCCGTGCACCCGCTCGCTCCGGGACGCAAGACCCCGGCGGGCAACTGCGACGACTGCCGGGCTCCGGGGCACACCCACCGGGGCTGCGGCTGCCCCGCGGCCGGCCGCTGGTGTCACGGCTTCCACGCCGCCACCCTGGACTACGCCCGCATCGAACAATGGTGGGGCGGCGCCCCGCGACTGGGCGTCGGGATCGCCTGCGGGCCCGCCGGTCTGGTGGTGCTCGACATCGACGCGCACGAGCGCCTCCTGCCGCAACGGGACCGGCTGCTGCCCGGGATCCGGATCGCCGCGAGCGTGGACCTGACCGGACTGGCCGACGGCTTCCACACGATCGGCGTGCTGGCCGCTCTGCGGGGCGCCGTCAGCCCCGCCGACGACGAGACCACCCTGCGCGTCCGCACGCCCTCCGGCGGCCTGCACGTGTGGTACCGGGACCGTCCCGGGCACCGCTGGCAGTGCTCCACCGGGTCGGGCGCCCGGGCGCTTGCCTGGCAGGTCGACGTACGGGCGCACGGCGGTTACATCGTCGCCCCGGGCACCGTGACCGAGGCCGGGGCGTACGAACCCATGGGCGACGTACGGGAACCCGCACCGCTGCCCGGCTGGCTCGCCCGCGAACTGGAGCGCACCGGCCATCTGCCACCCGCGCACGTCCCGGCGCCCCGGCCGGTGCCGCCACGGGCCCGTCAGGCGGTCCTGGCCGCCGGTGGAGGCCAGGACGCCACGAACCGTGTCCTGACCCCGTTGCTCGCCGACGTGGCCGCCTGCGCCGCCGTACCCGAGGGCGCGGCGTTCTCCGAGAAACTGAACCGTGCCTCGTACACCGCAGGGGGACTGGTGGCCGCCGGCCGACTGGACGCGGGAGAGGCGGAACGGGTGCTGCGCGAGACGGCCGAGCTGGCCCGCCCGGGTCAGCAGCGGCGCTGTGCGGCCATCATCCGCAGCGGCCTGAACGCGGGCGGGCGGCGCCCTCTGCATTTAGGAGACCGTGCATGACGCCGGGGGACGACGGCACCCTCTTCGACCCGCAGGCGGTCGCCGCGCAGATCCTGCTCGCCCAGCCCGAACGGCAGGCCTGGCCGGACGGCGCGAACGGCCGGGGCCTCGGCACACCGGACGGCCGGGAACCGGCCCCGCCGGGCGCAGCCACCGCCGACGGGCTGCTGCCGGACACCCTCAGCGACCGCGGCAACGCCAAGCTCTTCGTCAAGCTGTACGCCAACGACTACCGGCACGTCCCCGGGCTCGGCTGGTTCCGGTGGGACAGCACGCGCTGGCTGATCGACGAGGACGACACCGTGATGTGGGCCGCCGGCGACCTGGCCGAGTCCCTCGCCACCACCGACCCGCGCGGCCACTTCAGCACGTCGGCGCTGCAACAGCACCGCCGGCGGGCCCTGAGCACCAGCGGCATGAACGCGATGCTCACCCAGGCCAGATCCGCGCCCGGCATGGTGCTCAACGCGGCCCTGCTGGACGCCGACCCGTACGCGCTGTGCACCCCGGGCGGCGTCGTCGACCTGCGCACCGGCGCGATCCGCACGCCCGATCCCGACCGGGACTTCCACTCCCGGTCCACCGCCGTGGCCCCGGAGCCGATGCCCACACCGCGCTGGCACCGGTTCCTCACCGACACCTTCGGCGACGGGCCCGAGGGCGTGGAGATGATCGGCTTCCTGCACCTGCTGCTCGGCTACTCCATCACCGGTGACGTCGGCGGGCAGGTGATGCCCTTCCTGTTCGGCTCCGGCAAGAACGGCAAGTCGGTGCTGCTGGACGTGCTGATGAAGCTCCTGGGCGACTACGCCGACGCGGCGCCGCCCGGGTTCCTTATGGCCCGCCCGTACGAGGGGCATCCCACGGACCTCGCCGAACTGCACGGCCGCCGTGTCATCGTGTGCAGCGAGGTCAAGCCCGGGGACCGGTTCGACGAGGCCCGCGTCAAGCTGCTCACCGGCGGCGACCGCATCAAGGCCCGCCGAATGCGCCAGGACTTCTTCAGCTTCGCGCCGACCCACAAACTGTGGCTGCTGGGAAACCACCGGCCCGAAGTCGGCACGGGTGGCTTCGCGTTCTGGCGCCGGATGCGGCTCATCCCCTTCGAGCGGGTGGTGTCCGACGACCACAAGATCGACAATCTGGCGGACATCCTGGTCACCGAGGAGGGGCCGGGCATCCTCAACTGGCTGATCCTGGGCGCACGCCGCTACCTGGCGGGGGAGAAGGACCTGACGGGCCCCGAGCGCGTGCGCATCGCCACGACCGTCTATGCCGAGACGGAGGACCACACCGGCCGGTTCCTGGGTGAATCATGTCGGCTCGAGCCCTCTCTGAGGGCCGAACAGGCGCAGCTCTACGCCGCCTACAAGACCTGGTGCCAGAATGAGGGGGCCCCGGCCGTCTCGTCCCGGGCCTTCGCGGCGCGGGTCCGTGAGGTGGTGGGACTGGCCTCGCCCAAGGAGATGATCCTGTCCAACCAGCGGAAGTACTACCCGGGAATCGGCCTGGTCGTCGCCGACGAGGAGACAGCTTGACTTCCTCCCCCACGCAGAGGCGGGGGACTCCAGCGGTCGCCCGCTGGGGTTCCTGCTTCACCGACCCCGCTTCACCTGCCGCGTCGCACCTCGCATCCCATCAGTTTCCCTGTAAGCAACGGCGTCGACCGGAGGTTGGTGGACGCCGAATCGCCCTGACGGCGACTCGGCCAACCCTGCCCAGCTCCGCAGGAGTCCGTTTCCTTCCCGGCCCGAAGACCGGGGTATCCACGGAGGAATCCCGATGAGCGCCCTCATCGCAGAGGACGAGATTCTCCACGAGGCCGAACTCGTCTGGCTGGAGGACATCACCGCGCTCGACTACGTCCGGCAGAGTCTGGACCGGCTGCCGACCCGTCGCGGCAAGCCCGCCTACCACCGCGACGGGCGCATGGTCGGATACGCGTTGCTCGGGCCGCAGGCCAAACCGTCCCGGTCCTCGGGCACCTTCCGCCGCCGGGTCTTCTGGCTGCTGCCCCACGACCGCGACACCGCCCCCGAGGGCCTGTACGCCACCGGCGCGCCCGCGGAAGCAGTGGACCCACGCACCCTCGCCCCAGGCAGCAAGGGACGCAAGACAGAACGCTCGGAGGGCGGCCCGCTGTCGCCCGCCGTACAGGAACCGGGCAACGCGCTGCCACTGTGAGCACGGGCCGGCCAGCAGAATGCGGAAGTACTGGTCGGGCTCACAGAATGGGACGCCATTGTGCCGGAAGCGGTGAAATCCTTGTGCACCGTCCGTCTTCAAAGACCTTGACCCTGTATTTTCGGACCTAAGAATCCGGTATTCTTGACTCACCAGAAGTGTCCTGCGCTTGAGGTTCCGTCAATCACCGCAGACCGAGGAGACAAGGGTGCCGGAGAGGAATATCGATTTCGGCAAATACGGGGCTCGTGGCATCAAGGGGCATGAGGCCGTGGCCCGTCGGCTCGACGCGCTCGCCGGCTTCATCGCCACCCCCATCACCACACGCCGTGGCCTGCTCGCACGTCTGCACTACCTCACCCGCACCGACCACGCCCGCGCCGCCGCCCGCGAGGCCGGCCTGACCGTCACCGACCGCACCCTCAAGGCGTGGCTGGACGGCAAGCGCAGCCCTTCGAAGAAGAACCTCGACCGTATTGAAGCGGCCTATCGGACCGTGCGCCGCCACAATGTCGCCCGCTACCTGCTCGCGCGGCTCAACCGTGAAGGGCGCGGCACCCGCGTGGAGTTCCACCCGCTCAACCAGTCTCAGGTCGACCGGCCCCGTCAGCGTGTGGTCTCCTACCGCACGGTCAACGTCCGTCACTGGGATCGCGTCATCGAAGCCTGGGCCAATGATGATGAAGGGGCCTTGGACGACGCCTGGATCAGCGATGTGGTGGTGGACCTCGGCTCCGAGTGGGGTCAGTACGAGTACGTGACCAGCATCGGCTTCGCGGCCTGAATCAGAGGATGGCTGGAGCACTTGCCGGGGCTGCGCCTTCGCCTTCGCCTTCATTCGCCTTCGCCCTCTCCTTGGTCTTGCGCTTCGCCGCGAGCTGGTCCTGGTACGTCTGGGCAGCCTGCCGGTCGGATTCTTGGCTCTGGATGATGGAATTGGAGGAATTGAGCGGGTTCAGTTCGGGGTGCGGGGGAGGGTATTCGAGGAATTCGTTAGCCGTGATCTAGTTTCTGACGGGGTGTCAGCATCCCCTCTGGTCCTTTCGCCCCGGCCCCTCCTACCCGCCTAGCTGCGTTTTTCAGGAATTCGCGGAGCGAATTCCTCCCTGGAATTGCGGAGCAATTCCAGGTCCCGGAACGGAGTGACGGGAGAGCCAGGTGATCAGCCGATGTAAGGCTCGGGCCGGTCGGCCATGCCGTGATCGATCCGCATGCGCATGGACGGGTGGATGTTCAGCTCGTCC
>NZ_JBEXZD010000128.1:0-22376 GCF_040628575.1 Streptomyces sp. NPDC006393 | reverse complement strand
TCCACCGGCGACATCCAGGCCCGCTTCAACAAGAGCGACTGGTCCAACTTCAACGAGAGCGACGACTACAGCCGCGGCACCAACACCGCCTACGCGGACACCACCAAGGTGACGGGCTACGTCGGCGGCGCCCTCGCCTGGGGCACCGAACCGTAAGCCCCCTCGCACGTCCGGTGGCGGGAGGAGAAGGCCCGTCCCATGTCCCTCCCGCCACCGGGTTCCAAGCACGCCGCCGGCACACGCGTGTGACGGCGGCCGCAGTCCCGCCTCCGGCGCACCTCGCCCACGCTCGGAAGGAAACCGCCATGCCTTTCCCCCTGCCTCCGCCACGATCACGGCCCTCCGCGTCCGCCGCCGGGAAGCCGGTCGGCTCCTCACGCGGCAAGCGGCTCGTGTGCACGCTGGCCGCCCTCGTGACCGCCGCCTCCGGGCTGCTCGCCGTCGGGGCGGCCTCGCCCGCTCTCGCGGCGGGCACGAGCACCCTGGACCAGCTGGCGGAGGCTCAGGGCCGCTACTTCGGTTCGGCCACCGACAATCCGGAACTGTCCGACGCGCCGTACACCGCCGTCCTGGGCAGCGAGTTCGGCGTGATCACGCCCGGCAACTCGATGAAGTGGGACACCACCGAGCCGCAGCAGGGCCAGTTCAACTTCAGCGGCGGCGACAAGATCGTCGACTTCGCCCGGGCCCACAACCAGCGCGTGCGCGGTCACACCCTGGTCTGGCACAGTCAGCTGCCCGGCTGGGTGAGCGGCCTGCCCGCCGGCCAGCTCCAGGCGGCGATGGAGAACCACATCACCGAGGAGGTCAGCCACTACAAGGGCGAGATCTACGCCTGGGACGTGGTCAACGAGCCCTTCAACGACGACGGCACCTTCCGGAGTTCCCCGTTCTACAACGCCATGGGAGACAAGTACATCGCGGACGCGCTGCGCACCGCCCACGCGGCCGACCCGGACGCCAAGCTGTACATCAACGACTACAACACCGACGGCACCGGCGCCAAGGCCGACGCCATGTACCGGCTGGCGAGCGACCTGAAGAGCCAGGGCGTCCCGCTGGACGGCATCGGCTTCCAGGGACACCTGGCCATCCAGTACGGCTTCCCCACGAACATGCGCCAGAACCTCCAGCGCTTCGCCGACCTCGGGCTCGATGTCGCGATCACCGAGCTGGACGTGCGCATGCAACTGCCCTCGGACGCCACCAAGCTGGCGACCCAGGCCGACTACTACCGTCAGGTCACCGAGGCCTGTCTCGGCGTCTCCCGCTGTGTCGGCATCACGGTGTGGGACTTCGACGACAAGTACTCGTGGGTTCCCAGCACCTTCCAGGGGCAGGGAGCCGCCTGCCTCTACGACGAGAACCTCCAGCCCAAGCCCGCGTACGCCGCCGTCCGCGACGCCCTCGCGCCCGGCGTGTCCGACACGACGCCCCCGACGGCGCCGACGGGCCTCGCGGTCTCCGGCACCACGGACACCTCGGCGTCCCTGAAGTGGTCGGCGTCGACCGACGACGTGGGTGTCACCGGCTACGACATCTACCGGGACGGGACGAAGGCGGGCAGCAGCACCTCGACGTCCTTCACCGACAGCGGGCTCACGCCGTCCACCACGTACACGTACACGGTCAGGGCGAAGGACGCGGCGGGGAACGTGTCGTCGGCGTCGGCGGCCGTCACCGCCACCACCCAGGCCGGCGGCGGCACCGGCACCGGGGCGTTCAAGGTGCAGTACAAGAACAACGACACCGCCCCCGGCGACAACCAGATCAAGCCCGGCCTCCAGGTCGTCAACACCGGCACCGAACCGCTGGACCTGTCCAAGGTCACCCTGCGCTACTACTTCACCGGCGACAACGGCGCGAACACGTACAGCGCATGGTGCGACTACGCCCAGATCGGCTGCGCGAACGTCACCCGGAAGGTCGTGGCGATGTCCACCCCGAAGGCCGGCGCCGACCACTACCTGGAGATCGGCTTCACCACCGGCGCCGGAACCCTCGCCGCCGGCAAGTCCACCGGCGACATCCAGAACCGGTTCAACAAGAGCGACTGGTCCAACTTCGACGAGAGCGACGACTACAGCCGCGCCACCAACACCGCCTACGCCGGCACCACCAAGGTGACCGCGTACGTGAACGGCACCCTCGCCGTCGGCACCGAACCCTGACAGCCCCCCGGACCGGCGGCGTCAGGTGACCCGGGCGCCGCCGGACGTCTCGGTGACGAGGAGATCGGCCAACCGCCGTGCGACGGCGGTCGGATGGGTCACCAGGACCAGTTCCGTGCGGTGGACGAGACGCGGCTCCTCGACCGGGACGGCGGTGAGACCGGGCAGCGCGGCGGCCAGGGACAGCGGAAGGGCGGTGAGCCCGAGCCCGGCGGCCGCGAGGGCGGCGAGACCGTACAGGTCGGTGCCGCGGTGGCTGATCCGGGGACGGAAGCCGTCCGTGCGGCACAGGGCGCGCAGCCGGTCGAGGGGAACGGCCGTGTCGGCGGCGTCGATCCACTGGGCCTGCGTCAGATCCGTGAGCCGGACCGCGCGGCGCCCTGCCAGCGGATGGCCGTGGGGGAAGAGGACGGCCAACGGCTGCTCCGCCGCCACGAGGACGGTCGCCGGGCCGACGTCCGGCAGGGGCAGCGGGTCGCTGGGGGCGGCGATGCCGTCGACGAGGCCGAGACCGGCACGGCCGGTGAGGACCTCCTCGATCACCGGCTCCCGCCCCAGGACCCTTACCTCCAGGAACAGGGAGGGGGTGGCGGCGCGCAGTCGGGTGAGCGCCTGCGCGACGGCGGGCGTGAGGGCGGCGGGCGAGCAGGCCAGGACCAGTCGCGTGGGCCGGCTCTGCCGCAGGCGGGCGAGGTCCGCGCGGGCGGCGTCCAGCCGCAGCAGCAGGGCGGGGGCGTGCTCCATCAGCCGCTCACCGGCCGGAGTGGGGGCGACGGGCCGGCGTTCGACGAGCCGGGTACCGAGGTCCGCTTCGAGCGCGGCGATGTGCTGGGAGACGGCGGACTGGGTGTAGCCGAGGGCCGCGGCGGCGCGGGAGAAGGACCGGTGGTCGAGGACCGCGACGAAGGTGCGCAGCAGATGCGGATCCATGCGGATCAGTATCGCTTATGCGTGATGCGGGAATCATCGTTGGACGCGATGCGGGGTGCCCGGCAGGATCGGCGTCATGGATCACACCGCACGCCTCGCCCTGGTCGGGGACCGCTCCCACGCCGTTCGCTCGCACACCCGCGTCCCCGGCCTGCTTCGGGCGCTGCGGGCGCGGGACGGGCTGGATCTCGACGCCTACTGGGTCGCCACCGAGGACGCCGGTCAGGGCGTGGACGGCTTCGACGCGGTCTGGGTGCTGCCGGGCAGCCCCTACCGCAGTGAGGCCGGGGTCCTGTCCGCGATCCGCGCGGCACGCGAGGGGGGCATCCCCTTCCTCGGCACCTGCGCGGGCTTCCAGCACGTCCTGCTCGAATTCGCGCGCCATGTCTGCGGCCTGGACCGAGCCGCCCACGCCGAGAACGATCTTTCGGCCGCCGAGGAGGACAGCGTGATCGTGCCGCTGGCCTGTTCGCTGGTCGGCCACGAGGGCGTCGTCCGGGTCTCCCCCGGCTCCCGGGCCGCCTCCCTGATCGGAGCCGATCGCACGCGGGCGCGCTACCACTGCGGCTACGCAGCCAACCCCCGGCACCTGGACGTCCTGCGCGCCCATGGGCTGGTCTTCACCGGCACGGACGAGTCCGGCGAGGTCCGTATCGCGGAACTGCCCTCCCATCCGTTCTTCCTGGCCACCCTCTTCCAGCCCGAACTGGACGGCGACGGCACCCGGGCACACCCGCTGATCACCGGCCTGGCCGAGGCCGCCGTCGCCCACGCCCGCTCCCGCACCCACGCCCGGACCCGGTGAGCCGGACCGCGGTTAGCGCAGGCCGGACAGGGAAGCCGGGAAGCTGATGCGGACGACCGCGGCGGCCTCACCGGCACGGCGGGGCCTGGCAGGCGCGGTCGGGAGGTGAGCAGGCATGACCGGCGCGAAGAAGGACACCGGCACGGGCCGGCGGACGGCGGGCGACACGGACCAGAAGCACATCGTCGGCGCGCTGCTGAAGCGGTACGGACGCGAGAGCCTCTCGGAGGAGGCCGAGATCCATCTGAAGGAGTCCCCCCACGCCCTGTTCCAGATGTTCCAGCTCGCGGCGCTCACCGACGCCCGGGTGACCCCGGAGACGGCCGTGCGCACCTTCGTCGGCCTGCGTGAGCGCCGATGGTCCACGGCCGGAGGGGTGCTCCGGGCGGGGGCCGACCGGATCGCCGGGGCGCTCAGGGACGCCGGATACCGGGAGGGCGACGTCAGGCGGATCAGCACGGCCATGACGGACGCGGCGCTGCACCTCCAGGAGGACCACGGCGGCGACCTCGGGGAGCTGCGCGAGGACGCCGGACGCGACCCGGAGCGCGAGCGGGAGCTGCTGCGGCACTTCGCCAACGTGGACGACGACGTCGTCGACGCCTTCTGCCGCGAGGCGCAGCTGCTGTGGAACGAGCTGTGCCCGTTCGTGGACAAGAAGGTGCTCGACGCGGCGGACCGGCTGCACCTCGACCAGGACGCGATGTCGCTGCGTGCGCTGGTGGACGACGACCGCGAGTTCGTCCGGCTGGTCGACGCCCTGGTCCGGGTCAGGCACGACGAGGACGGCTACCACCAGGTGCGAGAGCTGGCCCGCGTACCGTGAGGAGCCACGAGCGGTGTGCGAGGTCCTGATCCCGCCGCTCGTGGGGGCCCGCCGCTGGCACGGCCCGGCAGATCGCTCGTTTGAAGGGCCCGGAGCGGATCACCCGGCCCGGCGTGCGGAACCACGTCGACACGGCTGGGGGGCTCGCGCCGCACACCGCCGAGAGCAAGGACGATCGATCTGTTCACCGACCACCACGAGCGAATGCTGATGCCGGGCGTCGGGCACTTCCCGCCCCGGGAGGCGCCGCAGGCCACGGCGGAGGCGATGCCGCGTCTGGTGAGTGGGTGAACATGCGAGGCAGGACATGGTGGACACGGCACGTACGGAGACCCGGGATCTGGTCGTCGTCACCGGCGGCAGCCGCGGCATCGGCGCCGCGGTGTGCCGCGGGCTCGCCGCGCGGGGTCACGCGGTCGCGGTGAACTACGCCGGCCACGCGGAGGCCGCGGACGCGGTCGTGGACGCCGTCGTCGCCGACGGCGGACGGGCGCGGGCCATCGCCGCCGACGTCGCCGACGAGCGGCAGGTCGCGGCGTTGTTCGAGGAGGCGGAGGCCGAACTGGGCGGACTGGCAGGGCTGGTCAACAACGCGGGGATCCTCGGCGAGGCCCGTCCGCTGGACGAGCAGGACGCGCACGCCCTGGAGCGGCTGCTCGCCGTGAACGTCCTCGGGCCCCTGCTGTGCTGCCGCGCGGCGGTCCGCCGGCTGTCCGTCCGGCACGGCGGGCAGGGCGGAGCGATCGTCAACATCAGCTCGGTCGCCGCCCGGACGGGCGGGATCTACGGCACGGTCGCCTACGCGGCCACGAAGGGTGCCGTGGAGAGCCTCACCCGGGGGCTGGCCAACGAGGTCGCGCGGGACGGCGTCCGGGTCAACGCCGTGGCACCCGGCCTGATCGCCACCGACATGTCCCCGGCGGACGTGGACCGCCTCGCGGAGAGCGGGGTGCCGATGGGCCGCGTCGGACGGCCCGAGGAGATCGCCGAGGCGGTCGGCTGGCTGATGTCACCGGCCGCCGGCTATGTGACCGGTACGACGATGACGGTCTCGGGCGGCCGGTAGCCGTGCCCGGTCCCGACGAGCGCCGGCTCGCCGGGGATCCGTCCGCCGGCCATCGGCCCGCGCCGGGTCTCGCGCTCAGGGACGCGGTCCCCGCGCCGGGCCGGTCGGGGACGCGGTGTCCGGCCTGGTCCATGGCGATCGGCGCGCTGTGCGTGTCGGCGTCGGCGGTCCTGCTGGATCTGGCGCGCACCTCTCCCGGCACGGCGTCGTTCTACCGCTGTGTGCTGGCCCTGCCCGCGCTCCTGGTGCTGGCGGGCGCCGAACGCCGCCGGGAGGGCCCGGCGGCACCCCGGCGGTACGGGCTCGCGCTGGTGGCGGGAGCGCTGTTCGCCGGGGACATGCTGCTGTGGACGCAGGCGATCGGAGAGGTGGGCGCCGGGCTGTCGACCGTGCTGGTCAATGTGCAGGTGGTGATGGTGCCGTTGCTGGCGTGGGCGGTCGACCGGGAACCGGTGCCCCGCCGCTTCCTGTGGTGGCTTCCGGTGCTGCTGGTGGGGGTGGTGCTGGCCGGCGGCGTGCTGGAGCGGGGCGGGGCGGTCGGCAGCGATCCGCGCTGGGGCACCGTGCACGCGATCCTGGCGGCCCTGTGCTATTCGGGGTTCTTGTACCTGCTGCGCCGCGGCGGTCACGCCGGCCAGGTCCGGCAGGTGTACACCGCGGTCGTCGTGGCCGCGGCGGCGGTGTCGCTGGCGGCCGGGCTGCTGTGGTACGGATTCGACGCCACGCCCGGCTGGCCGGCTCTGGGCTGGCTGCTGGGGGTGGCGGCCTGTAGCCAGGTCGTCGGGTGGCTGCTGGTCGCCACCGCCTCGCCGAGGCTGGCCTCTCACGTCGGCGCGATCCTGTTGCTGCTCACGCCGGTGGGCGCGGTGGTGCTGAGCGCCCTCGTCCTTGGCGAGCATCCCACCCCGCTGCAACTGGGCGGGTGCGCGCTGATCCTGGTCAGCGCCTACGTCACCACCGCCCGGGGCACGAGGCCGCACGACGGACCCGCCCGGTCACGATCGGGGCGCCGGGCGCGGGCGCGGTGAACGCCCCGGCCGCCCGCGGTGGGGACGACACGGCGGGCGGCCGGGGCGGTGGTGCGGCGGGGCGGCTCAGTGGGCGGGCGATGTGCCGAGCCTGTCGTGGACCCAGGTGTGGAAGGCGCCGATGTGGTGCTCGCTGGGGACGAGGACGCCGCCCTGGGCGTACGCCCGGGAGCCCATCCCCGGTTGGGTGCGCTCGCAGGCGTCGAAGTCCTGGCGGTTGACCCGGTCGAAGAGCTCCACGGACCGGCTGACGTCCTTGCCGCCCTCGACCACGTGCGGCAGGTAGAGCCAGTCGCACTCGACGACCGTGCGGTCGACGGCCACCGGGAACATCCGGTGGAAGATCACGTGGTCGGGGACGAGGTTGATGAACACCTGCGGCTTGACCGTGATCGCGTAGTAGCGGCGGTCCTGCTCCTCGGCGACCGTGGGGATGCGGTCCAGGCCCTCGGATCCGTCGACGGTGAAGCCCTTGACGTCCTCGCCGAACTCGGCGCCGTGGCCGACGTAGTACTGGGCGGCGTAGCCGTCGGCGAACTCCGGGAGCACCTCGGTGAGTTCCGGGTGGATGGTGGCGCAGTGGTAGCACTCCATGAAGTTCTCGATGATCAGCTTCCAGTTGGCCTTGACGTCGTAGGTGATCCGGCGGCCCACCCGGAGGTCGTCGACGCCGTAGTTCTCGATGACCTGGAGGTCGCCCAGACGCTCGGCCACCTCGCCGGTCACGTCGTCCTCGAAGGACGGCGGGGTGTCGGCGAGGCACACCCACACGTAGCCGAGCCACTCGCGGACGTGCACGTCGACCAGGCCGTAGGCGACCCGGTCGATGTCCGGCATCGACGTCAGGTTGGGCGCGGCCACCAGCCTGCCGTCCAGTCCGTAGGTCCAGGCGTGGTACGGGCACTGGAAGGCGCGCTTGACCTCGCCGGACTCCTCGGTGCACAGCCGGGCCCCACGGTGCCGGCAGATGTTGAGGAACGCCTTGACCGAGCCGTCCCGGGCGCGGGAGACGAGCACGCTCTCCCGGCCGACCTGGCAGGTGCGGAACTGTCCGGGCCTGGCCAGTTCGGAGGCGCGGGCCACGCAGAACCACATGGTCTCGAAGATGCGCTGCTGCTCGAGGGCGAAGATCCCGGGGTCGGTGTAGTGCTCGCCGGGCAGGGTGGGGATCAGGCTGGAGGGCAGGTTGGTGAGGGTCATCGTGTCACCTTCGAAGGAGGTCAGCCGCGCAGGCGGGACATGGCCGGGTCGAACAGGGGCTCCTCGGCGACGGCCGCCTCGACGCGCTGGTCGAAGTAGCCGATGTGCACGGTGGTGCCCGGGACGGCGAGGTCCGCCGGAAGCCACGCGTAGGCGATGCCCTTGCCGATGGTGTGGCCGTAGGCGGCGCTGGTGACGTAGCCGACGGGGCGGTCTCCGTCGTAGACCGGTTCCTTGCCCATGACGACCGCCCGCGGGTCGTCGACGGTGAGGCAGGTCAGGCGGCGTCGTACGTCGGCCTTGCGGCGTTCGAGGGCGGCCTTGCCGATGAAGTCCTCCTTGTCGAGCTTGACGGCGAAGCCGACTCCGGCCTCGTAGGGATCGTGCTCGTAGGTCATGTCGGTGCCGAAGGAGCGGTAACCCTTCTCCAGGCGCAGGCTGTTGAAGGCGCCGCGGCCGGCGACGACGCCGCCGAGCGGCTCGGCCGCCGCCCACAGGGTGTCCCACAGCTTCTGGCCGAGGTCGGCGGTGGTGTACAGCTCCCAGCCGAGCTCGCCGACGTAGGACAGGCGCATCGCGGTGACCGGGACGCTGCCGATGTGGGCGCGCCTGGCGCGGAAGTACTTCAGCCCGTCGTTCGAGAAGTCGTCGTCGGTCAGCGGTTGCAGCGCCTTGCGGGCCAGCGGGCCCCACAGGCCGATGCAGCAGGTGCCCGGCGTGATGTCGCGGACCTGGACCGTGCCGTCGGCGGGGAGGTGGCGGGTGAACCAGTCGAGGTCGAGGTTGCCGTTGGCGCCGACCTGGAAGAGGTCGCGACCGAGCCGGGCGACGGTGATGTCGCTGCGGATGCCGCCGTCGTGGTCCAACAGGAGTGTGTACGTCACCGAACCGACCGACTTGGCGACCTTGCCGGTGGCCATGCGCTCCAGGAAGCCGGCGGCGCCGGGGCCGCTGACCTCGAGGCGCTTGAGGGCCGTCATGTCGTAGAGGGCGACCGTCTCACGGGTGACCTGCGCCTCCGCGCCGACGACGGGCGACCAGTACCGCGCGGCCCAGTCGTTGGGCGTGGGGATGCTCCTCCCCTCGACGAGCGAGGCGTTGGCCTCGTACCACTGCGGGCGCTCCCAGCCGTTCGCCTCCAGGAAGAAGGCGCCGTGCTCCTGCTGACGCGAGTGGAAGGGGCTCTTGCGGATCGGGCGCGGGTCCCCCGACGGCTGGAGGGGGTGGATGATGTCGTAGACCTCTTCGAAGTTCCGGCAGTCGCGGGCCAGGACGTACTCCGGGGCGAGCTGGTGGGGCTCGAAGCGGTTGACGTCGCACTCGTGCAGGTCGAAGGACGAGCAGTGGCCGTCGACCAGCCATTCGGCCATGGCCCGGCCGACGCCCGCGGAGTGGGTGACCCAGACGGCCTCGGCGACCCAGAAGCCCTTGACGTCCAAAGACTCGCCGAGCAGCGGGAAGTTGTCGGTGGTGAAGGAGAACAGGCCGTTGATGCCCTCCGCGATCTCGCTCTCCTTGGTCGCGGGCAGCAGCGACTGCGTCTCGGTCCAGGCGTCGGCGAAGTCGTCCTCGGTGAACTTCAGCACCGACGGCATCCGCTCGGCCTCGTCCACGGAGAGGATGTCGTCGGCGGAGACGGGCATGGGGCGGTGGCCGTAGTAGCCGATGCCCAGGCCGTCGAAGCGGTCGCGGTAGTAGAGGTCGGCGTCCTGGTGGCGCAGGATCGGGCGGACCGCCTCCTCGGTCTGGCCGGCCAGTGCCGGGACGGGGCCGGTCCAGGCGAGTTGGTGGGCGAGCGGCGTGAGCGGCAGGTTCATGCCGACCATACGGGCGATCCTCGGGCCCCAGATGCCGGCGCAGCACACGACGATGTCGGCGCCGAGCTCGCCCTGGTCGGTCACCACGCCGGTCACCCGGCCCTCGCTCTGCCGCACGTCGAGGACCTCGTGGCGGGCGAGGAAGCGGACGCCGCGCCCGGTGGCCCGGCGGATCTGCGCCTCGACGGCGAGGACGGCCTTGGCGAGCCCGTCGGTGGGGATCAGCAGGCCGCCGAGGACCCGGTCGGGATCGACCAGTGGGTGCTGCTCGACGCACTCCTCGGGGCTCAGCAGCCGGCCCTCGACGCCCCAGGAGGTGATCCAGCCATGGCGGCGCCGCAGTTCGGCCAGGCGCTCGGGGGTGGTGGCCACTTCGAGGCCGCCGACCTGGAGGAAGCAGGGCCGGCCGTCGACGTCGAGGGAGCGGAGCTTCTCGACGGTGTAGCGGGCCAGTTCGGTCATGGTCTTGGAGGAGTTCGTCTGGAAGACCAGGCCCGGGGCGTGTGAGGAGGACCCCCCGGTGGCCGGCAGCGGGCCCTGGTCGACCACGGTCACTTCGGTCCAGCCTCGTGCGGAGATCTCGTCCGCGAGAGCCGCTCCCACGACGCCCGCTCCGATGATCACCACTCGGGGTCCCGCCATCGCCGCACCTCCGGAATTCAGAACCGCTCAGTTGCTTTCTGCGCAACATGATTCAGGCTGCGCAACTCAATCTGCCTGCCGCGGGGATGGGTGTCAAGGGGTCCGTGACGTCGCGGAGCGGGCCGCACAACGACCCTGGAATCGGCCCGGAAAGCGGCCCGGAAAGCGGCCCGGAAAGCGGCAACGCCCGGCGGGCGGTGCGCACCGCTGCGCACCGCCCGCCGGGCGTGTCCGACCGCTTGCGGACGCGGGTCAGCTCAGCCAGGCCTCCACCTTGTCGCGGTTGGCCTCGACCCACTTCTTCGCGGCCGCGTCGGGCGACATCTTGTCCTGCGCGATGTACTTGGCCACGGTGTTCTGGTCGTCGTTCGTCCAGTGGAAGTTCTTCACCAGCTTGTAGGCGGGGCTGCCGGACCGGGCGAACCTCGAGCTGACGATCTTGTTCAGGTCGTACACGGGATAGTCGCAGGCGATCTTCGCCGCGTCGGCGTCGCACCCGGTGGTGTACTTCGGCAGATCGACCTTGACCAGGGGCACCTCGGACAGGAACCACTGCGGCTCGTAGAAGTAGCCGATCACCCACTGCTTGTTCTTCTCGGCCGTCCGGAAGGCCTGGATGAGCGCGGTCTCGCTGCCCGCGTACACCACCTTGAAGTCCAGTTTCAGGTTCTTCACCAGTGCCGCGTCGTTGGTGACGTAGGACGGGTCGCCGTCCAGCAGCTGGCCCTTGCCGCCCGACTCGGAGGTGCGGAAGCGGGAGGCGTACTTGTCGAGGTTTCTCCAGTCGGTGATGTCCGGGTGGGCCTTGGCCAGCCACGGCGGCACGAACCAGCCGATGACGCCCTTGTTGCCGGTGGAGCCGGCGTCGACGGCGGTCTTCTGCTCGGTGATGTACTTCTTCTTCAGGTCGTCGTGGCCCCAGTTCTCCAGGATCGCGTCGACCTCGCCGGTCCCGAATCCCTGCCAGGCGATCTCTTCCTTCAGGTCCTTCTTGTCGACCGTGCATCCGAGGTCGTGCTGGGCGACGTACGCGACGACCGCCGCGTCCGCCTCGTAGCCGACCCAGGGGTTGACGGCCAGGTTGAAGGTGCCGCACCTGCCGCCCGAGCTCTTGGAGCCCGCGGAGGAACCGTCACCGACCTTCGCGCCTCCGCACGCGGTGAGGGTGAGGCCGAGGACGGCCAGGCCGGCCGCGCCGGCGCGCCAGTGTCTTGCCATGGTGTCGTGCTCCTTACGCGCCGGTGCGTCGCGCCGCCGCCTGAGTGATCCGGTCGAACATGACTCCGAGCAGGACGATGGCGAGTCCCGCCGCCAGCCCCTTGCCGTACAGCTCTCCCTGCGAGAATCCGGCCACGACGTCGTAGCCGAGGGCGCCCGCCCCCACCAGGCCGCCCACCACGACCATCGACAGCACATAGATCAGACCCTGGTTGGTCGCGAGGGTCAGGGCACCGCGTGACATCGGCAGTTGGACCTTGGTGATGATCTGCCAGGTGTTGCACCCGGCGGAGGCGGCCGCCTCGACGGTGGTCTCGGGCACGGCCCGCACCCCGTCCGCGATGATCTTCATGGCGACCGGTGCCGCGTAGACGACGGCGGCGACGATGGCCGTGAAGCGCGTCGCCCCGAACAGCGCCAGGAACGGCACCAGATAGACGAACGGCGGCATCACCTGCGCCGCGTCCAGGGTGGGCCGCAGCACCCGGTCCACCAGCGCGCTGCGCCCCATCCACACGCCGAAGACGACGCCGAGCACCATCACCAGTACCGTCGCCACGGCGGTCGAGGCCAGTGTCGTCATGCTGTCCGACCACACGCCGGTGCCCACCAGCAGGCCCACGCACACCGCCGCGGTGAGGGCGGCGAACCGGCCGCCGAGCACCGCGCCGAGCGCCACCAGGGCCGCGCCGACCAGCCACCACGGGGAGTCGGTGAGCAGCGACTGGAAGGGGTTGAGCAGGCCGTTGGTGATGATGTCGCGGGCGGTGTTCGTGATGCCCGACAGGTGGTCCTGGGCCCAGGTGGTCGCGGTGTCCGCCGCGCTCGCGATGGAGCTGCCGGTAGCGCCGTCGCCGGGGAACTCGGCCGCCCACACGTAGGTGTGCGACAGATACATCAGGATCGCGGTGCCCGCGGCGCCCGCGGCCAGCAGGGGGCGGCGCCAGGCGAGGAAGCGGCTGCCCGAGCGGCGGGCCGCCTCCTCGCGTCCCCCGGCAGCCGTCGTCACCCGGTCCAGGACGATCGCCATGACGACGATGGCGAGTCCCGCGTTGAAGGCCGTGCCCACGTCGAGCGACTGCAAGGCCTGGACGACGGTCTTGCCGAGCCCGGGGGCGTCGATCAGGGCCGCGATGGTCACCATCGCCAGGGCGGCCATGATGGTCTGGTTGACGCCCATCACCACCGTCCGCCGGGACATCGGCAGCAGCACCTTCAGCAGGGTCTGCCGCCGGGTCGCGCCCAGCGAGTCGGCCGCCTCGACCGTGCTGCGCGGTACGGAGCGGACGGCGTGCGCGGTGATGCGGATCGCCGGCGGAGCCGCGTAGATGAGGGTGGCGATCGTGGCGGAGGCCGGGCCGATGAGGAAGAACAGGGTCAGCGGGGCCAGGTAGACGAAGGTCGGCATCGTCTGCATGAAGTCCAGCAGCGGCGTCATGATCCGGTTGAACCGGTCGGACAGCCCCGCCCATACGCCCAGCGGCAGCGCGAACAGCAGCGCCACGAGGACCGCGGAGACGGTGAGGGACAGGGTGTCCATGCTCTCCTGCCACAGACCCTGCAGCCCGAAGAAGGTGAACCCGGCCACGGCGAGCAGCGCGACCCGCCAGTTGGCCACGGCCCACGAGACATAGCCCGCGAGGCCGACCACGCCGAGCCAGCCGATCTGCGGGACGGGACGGGCGCCGGTGGGCTGGGAGATCAGGTGCTGGACGAAGGTCACCAGGTTGTCGATGACCAGGCGGATCTCGTTGAAGAAGTACAGGAAGAGCGGATTGGTGTTGCGGTTCGCTCCGATGGTGTCGTTGACGTCGTTGAACCAGCGGTGCAGGCCGGTGAGGTCCGCCGCCGCCAGGGTCAGGGTCTGCCGGCCGCGGAACACGGCGAACAGCACCAGCCAGACGACCAGGATCGCGGCCACCACCGTGCGGCGGCCGACTCTGCGCGCACCGGCCAGAGGTGCGGTCTTGTCCAGGGCGACGGTCATCACGCGCCGCCTTCCCGCCCCGCCACCACCGCGAGGATCTCCTCGTCACCGACGATGCCGAGGAGCTTGCCGTTCTCGACGACCTTGACCGGCCGGTCGGCGGCGAGCACCGCCCGGGTGGCCTCCCGCACCACCACGTCCGGGCCCAGTTCGGGGCCGTCCAGGGCGTCGTCCGGCTCGGCGGGCCGCATGATCCAGCGCAGGGTGAGCACGTCGCCGCGCGGCACGTCCTTGACGAACTCGCGGACGTAGTCGTCGGCGGGCGCGCCGACCAGTTCGTCGCCCCGGCCGCACTGGACCGTCCGCCCGTCGCGCATGATGAGGATGCGGTCGCCCAGCTTGAGCGCCTCGGAGAGGTCGTGGGTGATGAACACCATGGTCTTGCCGACCTCGTGGTGCAGCCGGATGACCTCGTTCTGCATGTCGCGGCGGATCAGCGGGTCCAGCGCGGAGAACGGCTCGTCGAAGAAGAGCACGTCCGGATCGCCGGCCAGGGCGCGGGCCAGGCCGACGCGCTGCTGCATGCCGCCGGAGAGCTGGTCGGGGTAGGAGTTCTCGTAGCCGGCCAGGCCGACGAGTTCGACGACCTCCTGGGCCCGCCTGGTGCGCTCCGCCCTGCCCATGCCGCGGATCTCGAGGCCGAAGGCCACGTTGTCCACCACGCGGCGGTGCGGCAGCAGCCCGAAGTGCTGGAAGACCATGGAGAACTTGCGCCGCCGCAGTTCGCGCAGGCGCCGGTCGTCGGCGTCGCGGATGTCCTGGCCCTCGAAGACGACCTCGCCGGAGGTGGGTTCGATCAGCCGGGTCAGGCATCGCACCAGGGTGGACTTGCCGGACCCCGACAGGCCCATGACCACGAAGACCTCGCCCGGCGAGACCTCGAAGCCGACGTCGCGTACGGCGACGGTGCACCCGGTGCGCTCCATGAGCTCGCGGCGGGAGAGCCCGCACAACTCGGCGGAGTCCGGCACCCGGTCGGCCTTCGGACCGAACACCTTCCACAGCCGGCGCACGGAGATGACCGGAGTGGTGTCCGGGTCCTGGGGTGTGCCGCGCCGCTGCGGCACCTCGGTCTGTGTGGGGGTCACGTTCGACCTCTTTTCGGCGTTCAGCCGCTGAACCAGCGCTGCGGCCGTGGTTGGATGTTCTGCCAGATGTGCTTGGGCTCCCGGTACTCGTCCAGGCCGGTGGGTCCCAGCTCCCGGCCGACGCCCGAGTGCCCGAAGCCGCCCCATTCGGCTTGCGGTACATAGGGGTGGTAGTCGTTGATCCAGACCGTTCCGTGGCGCAGCCGCCGGGCCACCCGCTGGGCCCTTCCGGCGTCCTGCGTCCATACCGCTCCGGCGAGTCCGAACTCCGTGTCGTTGGCGATGCGTACGGCGTCGTCCTCGTCCCGGAAGCGTTCCACGGTGAGCACGGGGCCGAAGGACTCCTCGTGCACCACGCGCATGTCCTGCCGGCACTCGTCGAGCACGGTGGGCGGATAGTAGTGGCCGGCGGCGAGGGCGGCATCGGCCGGCCGTTCGCCGCCGCAGCGCAGTACGGCGCCCTCGGCGAGGCCCGCCGCGACGTACGCCTCGACCTTCTCCCGGTGCGCGGCGGAGATCAGCGGCCCGGTCTCCGCCGCCGGGTCGAAGGGGCCGCCGAGGCGGATCCGCCGGGCGCGGCGGACCACCTCGTCGACGAAGGCGTCGTGCAGGCCGTCCTCGACGATCAGGCGGGCTCCGGCCGAGCAGACCTGTCCGGAGTGCAGGAAGACGGCCGTGAGGGCGAAGTCCACGGCCGTGTCGAAGTCGGCGTCGGCGAAGACGACGTTGGGGTTCTTGCCGCCGAGCTCCAGCGCGACCTTCTTCACGGTCGCGGCGGCGGTCGCCATGACGCGCCGACCGGTTTCCAGGCCTCCGGTGAAGGAGACCATGTCGACGGCGGGGCTCTCGCAGAGCGGTGCGCCCGCCTCGGGGCCGGTGCCCAGCACCAGGTTGGCGGCACCGGCCGGCAGCCCGGCCTCCTGAAGCGCCTTCATGAGCAGGATGGACGTGGAGGGGGTGAGCTCGCTGGGCTTGAGGACGACCGTGTTGCCCGCGAGGAGTGCGGGCGCGACCTTCCAGGAGGCCTGCAACAGCGGGTAGTTCCAGGGGGTGATGAGCCCGCAGACCCCGACCGGCTCGTACACGACGCGGCTGACGGCGTCCTCGCGGCCGGTGTCGACGACCCGGCCGGCGTCGATGCCGCCGATGCCGCCGTAGTGGCGGAGGCAGGAGACGACGTCGGCGACGTCGTACTCGCTCTCGACGAGGCGTTTGCCGGTGTCCAGCGACTCGGCGCGGGCGAACTCCTTGGCGTCGCGCTCGATGATGTCGGCGGTGCGCAGAAGCAGTCGGCCGCGCTCCCGCTCCGGGGTGCGCGGCCAGGGTCCCTCGTCGAAGGCGCGGCGGGCGGCGGCGATCGCCGCCTCGGTGTCGGGGCGTGTGCCTTCCGACACGGTCGCGGCGAGGGTGCCGTCGGCGGGACAGCGGATGTCCCGCAGGCCTTGGGACACCGGCTCCCGCCACGTCCCGTCCACGTACAGGTCTGCCACGAGCCAAGCCCTTCAGCCGTAATGCGTTGCGCATCGTGCATCTAATTGCTTGTGGTGGAACACCTTGGCGAAAGCGCCCACCTACGTCAAGGGGTCCGGTCATGACGATTCGGCCGACGGCGGACGGACCGGGATCCGGTCCGCCCGCCGTTGTATACGGCCGTGGCGAGGGGCCGCGACGCAGCGGTGGAGCCGTCGCACACGGCCCTGTCCGGGACTTGGGCGTGGCCCGAGGTCTACCCCGCCTGCGTCCGGGCGTCGCGGTGGCGGTAGTACGCCGCCTTCGACGGCTCCAGCGGCTGCCTGCCGAGGATCAGGTCGGCGGCCTTCTCCGCGACCATCATCACCGGCGCGTAGATGTTGCCGTTGGTGACGTACGGCATCACGGAGGCGTCCACCACGCGCAGTCCGTCCAGCCCGTGCACGCGCATGCTCGCCGGGTCGACGACGGACATGTCGTCGGTGCCCATCTTGCAGGTGCAGGAGGGGTGCAGGGCGGTCTCGCCCTCCTTGGCGACCCAGGCGAGGATCTCCTCGTCGCTCTCCACGGACGGGCCGGGCGAGATCTCCCCGCCGTTGTAGGGGGCGAGCGCGGGCTGGTTGAGGAGCCGGCGGGCGACGCGGATCGCCTCGACCCATTCGCGGCGGTCCTGTTCGGTGGAGAGGTAGTTGAAGCGCAACGCCGGCTTGACCCGGGGGTCGGCGCTCCTGATCTTCACCGATCCGACGGCGTCGGAGTACATGGGCCCGACATGCACCTGGTAGCCGTGGCCGCCGGCCGGCGAGGAGCCGTCGTAGCGGACCGCGACCGGGAGGAAGTGGAACATCAGGTTGGGATAGTCCACGTCCTCGTTGCTGCGGGCGAAGCCCCCCGCCTCGAAGTGGTTGGTGGCGGCGGGGCCGGTGCGGAAGAGCCATTGCAGTCCGATGAACGGGGCTCGCCACTTCGCCAGGTACGGCTGCATGGAGACCGGCTGCTTGCAGGCGTACTGGACGTAGACCTCCAGGTGGTCCTGGAGGTTCTCGCCGACGCCGGGGAGGCCGTGGACGACGTCGATGCCGAGGGCGCGCAGTTCGCCGGCGTCGCCGACGCCGGAGAGCTGGAGCAATTGCGGGGAGTTGATCGCGCCGCCGCAGAGGATGACCTCCCCGGCGCGGACCCGCTGGGGCGCGCCCCTGCCGCGCCGGTACTCGACGCCGACGGCCCGCTTGCCCTCGAAGAGCACCCGGGTGACGAAGGCGCGGGTGCGGACCGTGAGGTTCGGCCGTTTCATCGCGGGCTTGAGGTAGGCCTTGGAGGCCGACAGACGGCGCCCGCGATGGACGTTGCGGTCGAAGGGGGCGAAGCCCTCCTGGCGGTAGCCGTTGACATCGTCGGTGCGGGCCTGGCCGGCCTGCTGGACGGCCTCCAGGAAGGCGGTGAAGAGCGGATTGGTCGCCGGGCCGCGTTCGAGGACGAGCGGGCCGTCGTGGCCGCGGAACTCGTCCTCCGGGTCGGCCGCGAGGCAGTTCTCCATCCGCCGGAAGTACGGCAGGCAGTGCGCGTAGTCCCAGGTCTCCATCCCGGGGTCGGCGGCCCAGCGCTCGTAGTCCATGGGGTTGCCGCGCTGGAAGATCATGCCGTTGATGCTGCTGGAGCCGCCCAGCACCTTGCCGCGCGCGTGGTAGATGCGGCGGCCGCCCATGTGGGGCTCCGGCTCGGACTCGTACTTCCAGTCGTAGAACCGGCTGCCGATCGGGTAGGTCAGCGCCGCGGGCATGTGGATGAAGACATCCCACGGGTAGTCGGACCGGCCGGCCTCCAGGACCAGCACCCGGTTCGCCGGGTCCGCCGAGAGCCTGTTCGCCAGTGCGCTGCCGGCCGATCCGCCGCCGACGATGACGAAGTCGTAGTGCAGGGTAGCCATGGTGCCTCGTCTCGCTCGCGCCGTAGATACGCGGGGCATGCTAGTGCGGTAGCGCTATGTGCACCAGGTTGCGCGCAACGCAACCTGCGAGTCCGAGTTTCCGTGGCGTCACTTGCCTCCGCGTTGTTTACTGAGCGTATAGTTTCGTTATGAGCAACTACAGTCCAGAGTCTGAAACGTCGACTTCACAGACCGGAGGAGTGCAGTCGGTCGACCGCGCCATCAGCGTGCTGGAGATCCTGGCGCAGCGCGGCGAGGCGGGCGTCAGCGAGGTGGCCGGCGAGATCGACGTCCACAAGTCGACCGCGTTCCGCCTGCTCGGCGCCCTGGAGGCGCGGGGCCTGGTGGAGCAGGCCGTCGAGCGCGGCAAGTACCGGCTCGGGTTCGGCATCGTGCGCCTGGCCGGCGCGGTCACGGGGCGTATCGACATCACCCAGCAGGGCCGTCCGGTCTGCGAGCGCCTCGCCGAGGAGATCGGTGAGACGGTCAACATCGCCGTGCTCCAGGAGCACTATGCGATCAACCTCTACCAGGTGCGCGGCCCGGCGGCCGTCACCGCGCACAACTGGGTCGGGCAGCTGACCCCGCTGCACGCCACCTCCAGCGGCAAGATCCTGCTGGCCCACCTGCCCGCCAAGGAGCGCGCCGCGCTGCTGGCCGAGGCGGGCCTGAAGAAGGTCACCCCGCACACCATCACCGCCAGGACCAAGCTCGAGAAGAACCTCGCCGAGGCCCGGGAGCGCGGCTACGCCTGGACCACGGAGGAGTTCGAGATCGGTCTGCACGCCATCGCCGCGCCGATCCGGGACCGGCAAGGCGACGTCGTCGCGGCGCTCAGCGCCTCCGGGCCGTCCTACCGCTTCACCGAGGAGCGCCTGCACGAACTCGCTCCGGTGCTGGTCAAGGGCGCGGACGAGATCAGCCACCGGATGGGCTACCTGGGCTGACCCGCCGGGCCACGGCCGGTGGGCGCCGAGGCGCCCCTGCACCCGGCTGGAGGGCGGTGCCACGTGTCGTGCGCGGGTGCGGTGTCACGGTGTCGTGTTCGACAGCTGTCTGCGCCAGCGGGTGAACAGCCTCGGCTGGTTCATGCCGAGCACGGCGACCGGATGACCGCCGCGGCGGTAGACGGCGAGGAAACTGCGCTCGTCCGTGGCGCCTTCCACGACCGTCACGGTGTCGGCGCCGGCCGCGTGTCCGGCGAACTGGATCTTCACGCCGTACTGGTCCGACCAGAAGTACGGCGGCCTGGGCACGGCGGGTTCCGCCGCGCCCGACGACAGCAGCGCGGCCACGGCCGCGGCGGGCCGCTCCAGCGCACCCGTCCAGTGTTCGACGCGGCGGTGGACGCCCGCACCGGGGTCGTACCAGGCGGCGCAGTCACCGACCGCCACCACCCCGGCCAGGCTGGTGCGGCCGTCGGCGCCGCAGGTGACGCCGTTGTCCAGGGCGACGCCGGATCCCTGGAGCCATTCGACGTTCGGGCGCGCCCCCACACCGACGACGACGGTGTCGGCGGGGATGCCGCGGCCGTCCTCCAACAGCACGGCCTCGACCCGGCGTTCGCCGCCGAGCCCCTTGACGCCCGCCCCGCACAGCAGTCGTACGCCGTGGTCGGTGTGGAGGGCGGAGACGATGCCGCCCATGGTCTCGCCGAGCGGTCCGGCGAGCGGTGTCGGGGCCGCCTCGACGACCGTCACGTCGAGCCCGAGGCCGTGTGCGGTGGAGGCGACCTCCGCGCCGATGAACCCGCCGCCGATGACGACCAGCCGCCCGCCGAGGGCCAGGGCGTCCCGCAGACCACGGGCGTCGTCGAGCGTGCGCAGCACATGCACTCCGGCCAGGCCGGCGGCGCCGGGCAGGGTCCGCGCGGCGGCGCCGGTCGCGACGACGACGCCGTCCGCCCGGACCCTGCGGCCGTCGGTGAGCCGGATCGCGCGCTCGGTGCGGTCCAGTCCGGCGGCGCGGGTGCCGAGCAGCCACTCGGCCCCCAGATCCTCGTCGTCCCTCTCCAGCGCGAGGTCCGCCTCGCCGAGGGTGCCGGCCAGGAACTCCTTGGACAGCGGCGGCCGGTCGTAGGGGCGGTGGGGTTCGTCGCCGATGACGACCAGCCGCCCGTCGTAGCCCTGTGACCGCAGTGAGCGGGCCGCCGACAGACCGGCCAGCGAGGCTCCCACCACGGCCACGGTCCTCACGCGCGGCCTCCGGCGAGCCGGTCGGCGAGGCAGGGCGGGAGGTTGGGGGCGTCCGTCGACAGCCGCACGTAGACCATGCCGTCCTCCACGACGACCTCGTGGGTCCGGACCGGGAGCTTGGCCGGCGGGGCGTCGACGGCGCCTGTCCTCAGGTCGAACGTCGAGGCGTGGAGCGGGCATTCCACCTCGCAGCCCTCCAGCCAGCCGTCCGCGAGCGAGGCGTCCTGGTGGGTGCAGGTGTCGTCGATGGCGAAGACCTCGCCGTCGACGGTGTGGAACACCGAGACCGGCGGATCGGTGTCGAGCCGGAAGGCCTCGCCTCGCGGGAGATCCGTGAGACGGCACGCGGGAATCATCATGACACCTCGGTTTGATGGCTCGTTCGCCTACGGGCGCCTTCAGCCGCCCTTCGGCTCCCTTGACGGTGCATATAGCGAAACGAATTGCGATGAGCGCAACATCAGTCTGGGGTTCGGCCAGAACCCTTGTCAAGGCGTTCACCGGGCCCCTCGACCCGCCGTTTCCCGTTGCGCCACAAGGAACTTGCGCCACTGAGAGAAACGCGGGCGAAGACAGCGGATGCACGCCCCTCTCGCGGCCCTCAGGGCTGGGAGACGGGCGTGCATCCGTGAGCAGGACGCCGGTCAGCAGCCCCGGGCGATCCACTCCTGAAGGTGCGGGGCCTCCGCGCCGATGGTGGTGGTCTCCCCGTGTCCGGTGTGGACGACCGTCTCTCCCGGCAGGGTCAGCAGCCGGTCCCGGATCGACTCGACGATCGTGCCGAAGTCGCTGTACGACCGTCCCGTGGCGCCCGGACCGCCCGCGAAGAGCGTGTCCCCGCTGAAGAGCGCCGTCAGGCCGGGCGCGTACAGGCAGACGGCGCCGGGGGCGTGGCCGGGGGTGTGCAGCACGGTCAGCTCGGTGCCCGCCACGGTGAGGACCCGGCCGTCGGCCAGTTCACCGTCGGGCATCCGGTCGGGATGGGTCTGCTTCCACAGCGGAAGGTCATCGGGGTGGAGCAGGATCGGCGCACCGGTGCGCGCGGCGAGTTCGGGCGCGGCGTCGATGTGGTCGTTGTGCGCGTGGGTGCACACGATGGCGGTCAGCCGGCGGTCGCCGACCGCCTCGGTGATGACCCCGGCGTCATGGGCGGCGTCGACGACGATCGCCTCGCGGTCGTCGCCCACGATCCACACGTTGTTCTCGACGTCCCAGGTGCCCCCGTCGAGGGTGAACTGCCCAGAGGTGACGAGGCGTTCGATGCGGACGGCGCTCACAGCACCACCACCGAGCGCAGCACGTCGCCGCCGTGCATCCGCTCGAACGCCTTCTCCACCTCGTCGAGGGCGATGGTCTCGGTGACGAAGGCGTCCAGGTCCAGCCGGCCCTGCAGATAGAGGTCGATCAGCATCGGGAAGTCCCGGGAGGGCAGGCAGTCGCCGTACCAGGAGGACTTCAGCGCGCCGCCCCGGCCGAAGACGTCCAGCAGCGGCAGCTCCAGCTTCATCTCCGGGGTCGGCACGCCGACCAGGACCACCGTGCCGGCCAGGTCACGGGCGTAGAACGCCTGCTTGTAGGTCTCCGGGCGGCCGACGGCCTCGATGACCACGTCGGCGCCGAAGCCGCCGGTCAGCTCCCGGATCGCCTCGACCGGGTCCGTCTCGCTGGAGTTGACCGTGTGGGTCGCGCCCAGCTTCTGGGCCGTGGCCAGCTTCCGGTCGTCGACATCGACCGCGATGATCCTCGCCGCGCCCGCCACACGCGACCCGACCACGGCCGCGTCCCCGACGCCGCCGCAGCCGATGACGGCCACGCTGTCACCGCGGCCGACATTCCCGGTGTTGATGGCCGCGCCGATGCCCGCCATGACGCCGCAGCCCAGGAGACCGGCGGCGGCGGCCGAGGCGGCCCGGTCCACCTTGGTGCACTGGCCGGCCGCCACCAGCGTCTTCTCGGCGAACGCGCCGATCCCGAGGGCCGGGGAGAGCTCCGTGCCGTCGGTGAGG